>DAOWGM010000006.1 GCA_030637515.1 Bacteroidales bacterium | reverse complement strand
AGAACATGATTGTAGCGATTGTAGGAAGACCAAATGTAGGGAAATCGACTCTTTTTAACCGTTTAACAGAATCAAAACAAGCAATTGTTGATGAAGTAAGTGGTGTAACCAGAGACCGATTATATGGAAAATCAGATTGGACAGGGAAAGAGTTTTCTGTAATTGATACAGGAGGATATATTAGAAATTCTGATGATGTTTTCGAAGAAGAAATAAGAAAGCAAGTAGATATTGCAATTGATGAAGCAAACCTTATTTTATTTGTTGTTGATGTAACAAGTGGAGTTACCGATTTAGATGATACCGTTGCCGGGATTCTTCGCAAATCAAATAAGAATGTCATTATTGTTGCAAATAAAGTTGATAACAATTCTCGAATTCTTGATGCAAATGAATTTTACAAATTTGGTTTAGGAGAACCATTTTGTATTTCTTCGATAAATGGAAGTGGTACAGGCGAGCTTTTAGATAAAGTTGTTTCTTATATTGAAGAAAAGAAAGCAGAAGATGAACTTGACATACCTAAATACACTGTTATTGGACGACCAAATGTTGGAAAATCATCTTTAATTAATGCTTTAATAGGAGAAGAAAGAAATATTGTAACACCTATATCTGGTACAACAAGAGATTCTATTTACACAAGATATAATAAATTCGATCAGGATTTCTATTTAATTGACACAGCTGGAATAAGGAAAAAAGGTAAAGTAACTGAAAACCTGGAGTTTTATTCAGTATTGCGTTCTATACGCGCTTTAGAAGCAGCCGATGTATGTTTATTATTGATTGATGCAACACAAGGTGTCGAATCTCAGGATTTGAATATTATTAGAATGACCAAAAAAAATAATAAAGGTTTGGTTGTACTTTTTAATAAATGGGACTTAATTGAAAAAGATACGAATACATCGAAAGATTATACTAGAATAATAAAGGAGAAAATTGCTCCTTTCGTTGATGTTCCTATCATCTTTACATCAGTAATAAATAAACAAAGGATTCATAAAGTTCTTGAAGAAGCTAAAAAGGTTTACGAAAACCGAAAAAGAAAAATTACTACTTCGAGATTAAATGAGGTTATGCAAGAAATAGTTTCTGCAAATCCACCGCCTTCAATTAAGGGGAAATTTGTAAAAATTAAGTATATTACTCAGTTAAATACTTTTTATCCTTCGTTTGTGTTCTTTTGTAATTTACCTCAATATGTAAAAGAACCGTACAAAAGGTATCTTGAAAATAAGCTCAGAGAAAATTTTGATTTTACTGGATCACCTATTCAGATTTACATGAGAAAAAAATAAAATTGTGAAGAGAAACATTTTCCTAATCATATTAATATCAATAGTATTTCTGAAATGCGAAAAAGCAGAGACATATTCAGAGATACCCGAAATTAAATACATAGGATTTAATGTAATAGATGGTGATGGAGAATATACTATTGCAAACGGAATTTTAACTTTTTCTTTTATTGATGGAAATGGAGATATTGGATTTCTTGAAAATAGTGATTCAATATCTACCAATAATATTGAGGATATTTTATTAAAGGAATATTATATAGAAAATGGAGAATATATTGAAGTTAAAGGAGGTCCATTCCATCTCCCTCATTTTGAAGAAGGTCTATACAGGAAACATATTAAAGGTATTATAGATATTTATTTGCCACGTACACTTTTATCAAGTGATACTGCTTACTATGAATTTTATATTCTCGATAGAGCTGGACATATAAGCAATATGGAAATAACACCTGAAATAATTTATTCAGAACTGCTGAAACAATAGTTTGTTAAATTTGTTTTCTTCATAAACTAAACTGAATGCAGAAATGTTAATTACAAAAAACATCAAGATGGCCGATGTAATTCATATGAATTACTTTACTTTATCGGTACTCAATCGTTTTGGTATAGAACTTGGATTTGGTGATAAATCAGTTGAAGATGTCTGCAAAAAATATAAGGTTGATCCTGATTTTTTTCTTGAAATAGCAAATACGTTTGTAAATAAAGACTACTTTCCCAAGAAGCACCTTCAGACTTTTTCTGTAAAATTAATTACAGATTATCTGCGAAAAACCCATCATTATTATCATAAAATAAAAGTGCCGGAAATTGAATTGCTTATTGAAAATATGGTTGAATCTTGCTATACTCAAAAAGACAACATGGTTTTGCTTAGAAAATTCTTTAATGATTATAAGAACGAATTGCTAAATCATACTCAACGAGAAGAAGAGGTTGTATTTCCATATACAATTGCTATTGAAGATGCTTTTCTTAATCAGAATCCTGATGAATCTGTTTTACAAATGATGGAAACATATTCGATAGATGTTTTTGAAAATGAGCATGATAACATTGAAGAAAAATTATTTGATCTGAAAAACATTATTATCAAATACCTTCCTGCTCCTAAAGATCAAAAACTGTGTAATAAATTACTTCACGAACTATTTAACCTTGAACAGGATTTAAATGATCATTCAAGAATTGAAGAAAAAGTTCTTGTTCCCAAGATCCGGGAGATGGAAAAATTCATTATTAATAGTTTTACAAAGAGTTAATTATAATGGCTAAAATAACATTTGCTATATGTGAAAAATCATACCTTATTCGTAAAGGTTTGGCATCTGTTATTGAAAAAATTCCTGACACAAAAATAAATCAGCAAATTGAAAATACTGAAGAATTAATTGTTTTAGCAAAGAACTGCGAAGCGGATTATTTAATCATAAATGACGGATTTATTGCTGATCCTAAAGTAAAGAAAATTTTAACCACTTTTTCTGGAACTACCCGTTTCATTATTCTTGTAAACGATAACGACAATGAAATTTCAGGAATAAATTTTGACGGTATAATAAATATCAATGACACACAAAATATTCTTTTAAAGAAAATAAAAGAAATTACTGGCAAAAACTCTGTTGTACAGAAGGATGTTATCCCCGGAGAAATTAGCAAACGGGAAGCAGATATTCTAAAAAATATAGCATTAGGTTTTTCAAATAAAGAAATTGCCGACAAATTATTTATAAGTACACATACAGTTGTAACTCACAGAAAAAATATAACCCGGAAACTGGGTATAAAAACAGTTCCGGGTTTAACAATTTATGCTATTATTAATAAGTTAATTGATATTGATAAGGCAGAATAATCAAATCCTTACTCCCATAAACAATACATCATCAACTTGTTGTAACTTTCCTCTCCAATCAGTAAAAGTACTTCCAACAGATTTATGCTGATCTTCCATTGATTTATTACACACGTCAGCAAGCATGTTCTTCACTCTGTCGAGTTTAAATTTCTTTCCTCTTGGTCCGCCAAACTGATCAGGATAACCATCAGAAAACATATATATAATATCGCCTTGATGTAACTGAAATCCAATATTCTCAAATCGCTTCTTAGCCTTTGGATCTCCACCAATTGATGCTTTTGTCCCCTTAACGTACTGAAGCTCTTTGTCTTTATAAAGAATTAATGGTCGCATAGCTGATGCAAATCTCATGTAATAAGTTTTGACATCAATCTCACAAACGATAATATCCATACCATCGTGTGCTCTTTCAGCATCTATATTCTGATTTAAGGTTCCTTGTAATTCTTTATCGAGGCTCTCTAAAACTGCAGAAGGAGAATTAATATTTTTTCTTAAACAAATATCTTTAATTAAAGTAGTACCGATCATTGACATAAAAGCTCCAGGAACACCATGTCCTGTAGAGTCTGCACAAACAATCAGAAATTTATCATCATTCACTTTCTCATACCAGTAAAAATCACCACTAACAATATCACGTGGTTGGTAATATACAAAAGCACCCGAGAAATTATCATCGATGGTGTTTACTGAAGGCAATATGCTCTGCTGAATTCTCTGAGCATAATTAATACTATCAGTAATATCTCTGTTCTTAATTTCAAGTTCTTCTTTTTGAGCATATACCTCTTTGGTTCTTTTCTGCAATTCATTTTCAAGATATTCCTGCATAGCCTTCTGTTTCTTCTCTCGATATTTAATATACCAATAAATAAGACCGATACCTGATAATACTGATAGAGTAATAAACCACCACGTTTTCCAGAAAGGAGGTCGAATGCTTATTTTTATTTCGAGAGGTTCTTCAACGCAAAAACCTTCAGAATTACAAGCTTTTAAAATAAAAGTATAGTTCCCATCCTCAACTCTTGGATATGAAGCAATCCTATCTTTAGTAATATCCGACCATTCAAGATCATAACCATCAAGCTTGTATTGATAAGAAACTCCTTCGGGAGCACTATAACTTAAACCAACGTACCCAATATTTAGTTTGTAAATTTTATAAGGCAATACAATTGGTTTATTAAAATTAACCTGATTATCTGAAAATAAAAGCTGAGTAATATTAAGCCTTGGAGGGAATATATTTTCTTTCTCTTTTGATCTATCATAAACAACTAAGCCATCGGTTGTTCCTGTTAGTATAACTCCATTTTCTTGCTTTAAAACAGCATTGTAATTACAGTCGCCAGATATACCTGTTTCTATTCCATGAATCTTAACATCACCACTATTAACATCGATACTACTCATCCCTAGGCTATGACCAACCCAAACCTTTCCTGCATCATCAGCCATAATACTATAACAGTAATTTGATTTTAATCCGTTATCTGTAGAATAATAACTTATTAATAAACTATCCTCTTCCTCTTCAAATTTAAATACTCCCATACCATATGTTACAGCCCAAATATCCTTATTTATATCTTCAGTGATTGAAGTAAACTGAAGATTCATACTTACAATATCTTCAATACTTCTTTCTAAATCACTATTTAAAACAAATATACCATGACTTTTAGTTGCAACCCAGGGGTTATTATCTGAATCAATAAAAACAGACTTTATATTATTGTGTGGCAATCCTTGTGCTGTATTGTACAACTCCTGAGTACCTGATGTTAGATCAAAAACAAGTACACCATTCTGAGTTGAAACCCAAACTTTATCATCAGCACCGGTAATATGATTAATACGATTACCCATTGAATTATTAGTTTTATAAAACGATCTTACCTTATTTGTTTTTATATCCAACTGGTATATTCCGCTTTTTTCAGTTCCTATCCATAATTTCTGATTTTCATCAGCATACATTGCAACAACTTTATCTTTTGGCAATCCTTTGGCAGTGCCTATAATAACATGCTCGTTATTACTTTTATCTATCTTAACAATTACCTCATTTCCTCCAAGCCATAAATAAGAATCTGTTTCGGCTACTGATAAAACATCCCCATTTAAAGCATCAATATCTTGATACTGAATAGTTAAAGCTTCATCAACAGAAAAGGACAAGCCATTCCCATATGTACCTATCCAGTAATTCCCTTCCCAATCTTGATAAACTGTTTTAATAAAATTATTAGATAAACCATTCTCGGTTGAATAATGAATAAGATCTTTATAAGTATATTCTTGTTTATCATCGGGAATCAATTTAAATAAACCTTTCCCAAATGTACTTACCCATAATATATTTTCTTTATCTTCTAATACTGATTGTACATTTTCATAAGCAAGTTCATATTTCTCTCCAATATTTATTAACTCATACGAATCGAACATTTCGCCTTTAGCTTCAACTAAATAGAAACCAGAATCTTCCGTTCCAATCCAGAATATATTTTCCTTTTTCCCAGCATTAATTGAATGAACAGTAATGTATTCAAGATCCTTTACGGCAATCTCTTTTATAAAACTGTCATCCTTATACTTATATAAACTTAATCCTTCCGAAGTTCCAATTAAGAAATTATTATTTCCAGCAAATTGTAATGCATAGATAAGTTCCCCTGAAAAATCTTCACTAAAAACCTCAACTTTAAGACTTTTGTCTACTTTAAGTAACCCAGAATTTTGAGAAGCTATAAAAACATTTCCATTGCCATCACCAGTAATACCAATAATTGCACTTTTTACATCCTCAGGAGTATTTAGTAATTTAAATTCACTACCATTATACATTGTAATTTGACCAGAATTATGTCCAAACCATAGAATTCCGTTAACATCAAGATATGAAGAACTCACATAACCATTGGTGAGGGAGTCATCCATTTCACTAGCAATAAATTCAATTCCGTCAAATTTAAATAAACCTTCTCCTGTACCTATCCAGACAAAACCATTATTATCCTCTGTAACCGTATATACATACGGATTACTAAGACCTTCCTCAACATTAAATTCCTTAAACTGATATATTTGTCCGAATGAACTCTGAACAAAAAATACCAGTAAAGCAATTGCGGCAAACTTATTTACTGAACTATTCATAGTTAGATTAATTAGATTTTTTCTTTACACCAATTGTATATTTATATTTTGGAACACCTCCAATAGGGATAGTATAGAATGGTAATAATTCACCATACTGGTTTTTAACTGAAATAACAACATTATTATTCTTTACAACCGGTGATTTTCTCTTTATAAATTGAAAATCAAGTGATGTGTTTTTTTCCTCTTCAATAATTGCAAATTCACTCTGAGTCCATCCGTCGTCTCCGGAAATTTTACAAGGCAAACCGGCTCTTCCAACTGATACAACTCTTATAATTCCATCATTATCCCAATCGAAGTTCTTCTGAACAACCTTAATTGTACGATCATCGATATAAGGATAAATATGAGAAACTTCATTTGGATCATTGTGCATTCTAAAACTGTACTCATAAGCAAAGGCATTTGCTCCTTCAATTCTTTTGTTTTCTGTTTGCGAAGTACTAACAAAATACTGATACATATTGCCATCATCCCCAATACTTCCTTCGCAAATTATTTTAAAAACATGTCCTCCATATTTTTCAACCAGCTCTCCTTCTGTTGGATTAAACGGACCAAATGTATACCAGTTATTATCATATCGTGGGTTTTCAGCAAACGTTTTTGTAGCAAGCAAATTACCGCTTTTATAATTTCCAACAGGATCAATTCCCTGTGCATCTTCATTTTCAAAACATTCTACTCCCCCATAAACTGAATAAGTCATTTTCGTATCCCAGAAGCCATTAATTTCATCAATAGTTCCACCACAATCAGGATCATAGACTCTTATAAATATCGGACTAGTATGTTCTGTAGGAATTAACACAAAAAATGTTTGCGAAAAATCATCATCTCCCCATGATGGTTCAGCTTTTGGTCCAAAAGTCATTAAGGATGGAATATTTTCATCTTCAGCCGGTATTGGTTGAGAAAAAACATTCAAACTAAACATAAATAATAATCCAATAATCGCTATTTTTTTCATAATAATTTTAATTTTCTGATAATATTTCAAATCAATTTACTTCTTTATCTTCCTCTCAATTTACCAACAACTACAATATTTTTATATACACCTTTCTTTTGAGAATTTCCATCTCTATCCTTTTTACTAACAACACCAAGCTGTACAATATAGTTTCCTATTGAAGTATAAACATGTCTGGTTTCAGCACCTCTTGTTTTTCTACCATCACCTAAATCCCAGTAATACCTATAAACATTAAAATCTTTAATATTCGTTTTTCTTCCATCAAAGAACACTTCTTGTCCAACCTGTACAGTATCTGGTGCATTTATATATACTTGTTCTATATCTTCAACTTTTAATTCATATGTTGCTTGAGTATAAAAAACTTCACCTGTTAGTTTATCAATTACATTTAACTCAAGTGTATAATCACCGGGTCCATTATAACAATGCTCAACTTCAATTCCTCTTTCTCTTTTTCCATCTCCAAACTTCCATTCGTACGCATACATCATAGAATCAGGATTTTGAGCTCCGCCTTCAAATAGAACATAACAATAATCTGTCTCCTCTTGCCGTTTTGAATTCTCAAACATGGGATATAAAGGTGTAAACGAATATATATCATCTGATTTTCGTTGTCGATCAGAACAAAACATACCCGTTTTTTTGAATGCATCAATTATCAGTCCATAATCATTGTATCTTGAATTAATAGGTGGATCCATATGAATTGGCTTATGCCACTCTTTATTTACTTTTTCTGAATAAAAAACATCCAAACGCCCAATACTTTCATGTTCATCAGAAGAAAAATATAAGCGTCCTGAACTATGAATAAATGGAAAAAGCTCATCACCCTCTGTATTAATATTAGGTCCAAGATTTTGTGGTTCACTCCAGCTGTCACCTGTTTTTTCACAAACATAAATATCTGTTCCTCCATAACCACCATCCATATCTGATACAAAATACAAATTCTTATCATCTTCACTCATTGAAGGGTGTAAAAAGTTAAATTCCGGGTTATTGTATTGAAAAGAGGTTGGTTCACTCCATCCTCCAACCCGGCGGCTATACTTTGAATAAAAAATCCCAAGTCTATTATTTTTATCAATCGAATTTCCTATTTTCTTTTTTGTATTTATATTTCTGCTAAAATACATTTCTGATCCTCGACCATTAAATGTTGCAGGTCCTTCATTAAAATGAGATTTAAATGCCTTTGCGAAAATTTCTGGATCACCCCAATCATCTTTAGTTTCTTCTACTTTGTAAATATCAAACAAAGGAAGATTTTTCCTTTCGTCTGTATAACTTATAAAAATTGTACTTTTTCTGTTTGAGCAGAACACAATATCCCCTTTATGATATACAGGAGAAATCTCATCATACTTTTCTGTATTAAAAGGCAATAAACTTATAGTATAATCCTGTTGAGCTTTAGAAGTAAAACTAACTAGTACTATAAAAACAAAAACAAGTATGTTTTCAACTTTTCTCATATTAAAAATATCTTGGACTTACTGCTTTTACTTTATACTTAAAATCATATCGTAATATTATCTCTAAAGATCCACTATGTTGACTTGAAAAATCTCCAATTCCTAAATCATAAGCAACACCAGCTCTAATCTGATGATTAACTTGATATTCAGCCATAATTACTATTTCATCACTTCGTCGGTAAGAACCTCCAAACCAAATTGCATTAAATAAAATCAAATTTGCTCCTGCATCAATTTGGAAAGAATTATCCAATCGATACCTGAGTAAAAAAGATGGTTTCACTTGCAGGTTTTCAGAAAAACGTATCAAATACCCTCCAGTTACTAAAAAATCATAATTACTCGGACCTAAAGACATATATTTTTGCGAGTTTTTCAATTCATACGATAAAAATTTCGGCACAGATATTCCAAAATAGTAATCTTCATTATAATAATATGCTCCAACACCAAAATTTGGAAAAAATTCCGATTCGTTATTTAACAAAGGGTCTGTTTGTGTTTCATCAGGACTTGCATTAATATCTGCAAAGTTACCCTGAAAAAATGTTGCGCCTGCTTTTAAACCTAAGGAAAGTTTTCCATTTCCAAATTGAAATCTAAATGCATAATTTCCATAAACATCATAATAATCAGAAACGCCTATTTGCTCATGAAAAATAAAAACACCAACTGCATTTTTTTCATCTTTAAAAGGTGCATGACTACTTAAAGTTTGTGTTACAGGTGCGCCTTCAAAACCAATCCACTGGTTCCTGTATAATATTATATTACTAAAACATTCACGACTCCCAGTGTAAGCAGGATTTATTGCCAATCCATTCACATCATATTGACTATAAACAGGCTCGTATCTCTGACCAATTTTAAAATCGCCATCCTGAGAAAATCCTGTACTCTGTACTATTAAAAAGAATATTATAAGTATGTAATATTTTTTAATCATTAACCTCTCTTAATTATTATAAATCCTTTGTGTGAATCTGAAGTGCCATTTTTGTTTTTAACCATTAACAAATAATAGTATGTATCTTCAGGTAAATCATTCCCTTTTGCATTTTTACCATCCCATTCCAAATCATCAGAATTTCCTGCTTTTCTAAAAACTTCGGTTCCCCATCGATTGTATATTATAATCTCATATTCTGCAGCATTTTCAAGTCCATTAAACTTTAAGAAATCATTTATTCCGTCGCCATTGGGAGTAAATCCTGATGGTGTGAAAATTTCCTGCAAACCAATAACCAAGGAATCTATTTGCGCTACACAAACTCCCTTTTCTACAGTCCATTGTACAATTATTCCTTCCCTTGTATCGTCAACGAGGTCTGAAATATTGGTTATACTACTTTCAGGATCATCAATAATTCCATACCCTTGTATAATTTCCCATAATGAAGTTGTATCTACAACCTTATCAGGATTTTTATAAAATCCATTTAATTCAAACTTATCTACAAAGAACAATGAGGTATCACTTCCTGCATCAAGCTCTGTTACTGGTCGATATAAAATTAGATCAACTTCAGCTGAATCAACACAATTCCAGTTAGTTTCTTTCCATTTATAGGTATATGGTCCTGCTAAATCAACTAAAATTTCTGCATTTGGCTTTGAATTATCATTAAAGTTTGTTGATCCATTTTCTGATAATTGTGTCCATAAACCTTCTCCCAAACTTTTAACAGCTTTCATGTTGTATTCAAGTGAGCAAATTTCGTCATCTTCACCTGCATTACTTTCGGGATTACCATAAGCAGTAATTGTTACTAAGCCTGTCATATCTTTTGCTTCACAACCATAATCGTCAACAACCGCAGACACGGAATAATTGAATATTTGCTGTTGGTTTGTTGTTGTTGGATTAATGATCACATTGTTTGGTCCTCCTGCTAAATCATTCTCTGTATATGGATCTAAACCATCGCTGTATGTTAAATCATAAGGTGGTTGACCTAAACTTAAATTAAATTCAAGTGTAACTTCTTCACCACTGCAAATTGTATCTTCAAATTCAGTAATTGTTGCAATAGGTAAATCCAAAATATCTATTTCTAAAGTATCTGTATAACTTTCACATGCGCCTGAAATAACATGTCTTCTAAAATAAATTTTTAAAGTTAAAGGCTCTGATTGATAATCCTCATTATCCGAATTAACGACTATTTCAGACCAGCCAATTGCATCTGTACTTTCTTCCCATTTATATATATATGTACCCGAACCTCTTCCACCTTCTGGTTCTGAAGCATTAATATCTGTTTGAGTTCCATAACAATTGTTAAAAGGTGTTGATGGATCAATAATATTATCATTTATGATTGGTGGTAATACAACCACTTTATGATCATTGCTTTCATCCTCGCAATCGTCTGAATATACAAATCGTTTATAATAAGTTGTGTCTATTAATGAAGGTGGTTGGTAATCTTTCCCGTTAGCTCCGAAAATATCACTCCAAGACGAACTATTTGTTCTGTCTTGCCACTGATATGTTGGAGGAAAACCATCACCTCCGGAAATAGAAGAACCTTCTATTAAAGCTGGAACTTCACCCTTACAAATTTCTTGTTCAGGATCGAGAGTATTGTTAGAAATTTGGGGTAATCCAATAATTTCAATAATTTCAATATTAGTAGTTGTGTCGTAACATGCTCCTGAAGAGACAATACGACGCACATAAGATGTGTCTGTTATTATTCCGGGAAGAAAAACGGTATCTTCAAGGGCAGCTTTTGTATTCCAGCTTCCATCATCAGTTCTTAACTGCCAATTGTAATCATAGCTTGTTTCATCTCCACCAATTTCAACAGTTGTTCCGGTTATTGTATCTCCCTCATTATTGATACAAATTATTAAATCATCTCCCGTTATAACATTATTATCTATAGCCAGTTGCACTTCAATTTTAATTGAATAACTGGTATCTGCTATGGCTGCTGAAGTAACAACTCTTCGGTAATAAATTGTATCTGTCAAAGCAGGAGGCTGATAATCTATTATATTATTAGTGCCATCAGCAGGGTTCCAACTTGAATTATCAATACTTTCTTCCCATTTATAAATAAAAGTACCATCACCTCCACGAGGAACAGAGCCATTTAATTTTTCAGGAATATCACCCCAACATACTGTCTGGTTATCAAGAACATAATTAAAAAGAAATCCTGTTAATGGAACATCATAATTATTCCTTTCTGTACCTGGACCTCCAGGTTCTGAATCAAAACCTTTTCTAATATTACCTCCTTCAGATCCTTCCTCCATATATCCATTTTCACCTCCATTAACATTAACATCAGTAATATTTGCTGGTTTTGTAGCAGTTTTCCAAAAAACTACACCACCACCGCCACCGCCTCCAGGACCTGATTTCCCTTTATATTCAACATTCCCTCCATAACCTCCTTTACAATCAACTGAAACATCTCCAACGATATTATCAACATCAAATCCAACAATTCCACCACCACCACCACCAGCACCTGAGCCTGAGGAAACAAATGTAACTGAGTCTCCGTTTGCACATATTTTTTTGTTACTTACTTTGAGATTTCTTACCATTAAAATCACAATACCACCACCATTACCTCCTTTTATTGAAGTAAGTGATGCATTATGAGCTCCAGAGCCTCCTCCACCGCCCATAATAAATACACTGTCTTTAATTAATTGAATACCATAGGTGCCAGTAAAACCAAAACCTCCATCACCACCTAAACCATAAAATTGAACATCTCTCCAATAAGTTGGGTCACACAAGGTTGTATCTTCGGAACCACCCATTCCTCCTGGACCGTAGTTTCCACCACCACCGCCACCAGAATAGCGCCCATTTCCACCACCACCAGCATTTCCCCAACGTCCTAAACCTTTACTATAAGCGATATCATATAAAGTAAAACCTTCACCTTTACGACCTGTACTTACAGTATTTGCATTTTCATGAAAGAAATAAGTCTTATATAAAATTTCATCTGTATTTGCACAAACGCCTTCAATTTCAAATGGATCGGCACCCTCAAAACCTTTACCTGTTACATTAATATCCGCATTCATGAATAAAGTATCACTTACCATTAGTGCTAAAATACCTCCTGAACTACCATCCCAGGCTTTACATGTTAGTGTTGCATCAACACTTGCGCTTTTATATGAAGGAACACTTATTATTTGCATTGGCTGATCGTTATCGTATTCTTTGTCAAGCGGAGTTCTCAACCAAATGCGGTTTTCTGAAAGGACTTTCTGAACAATAATAATCTCATATTTCCCAGTATTATTCAAAGTTGAAGTAGATTTAACCCTACCAAAAAGATGCAAATTCCCTACTGAAGGAGTTAATTCCAAAACTGCTCCTTTTACCTGATATATCATAACTGTATCACCATCATTAAAATTAGATGCATCAACAACTTTTAAAGTATCTTTTGTAGGATATACAGAGTCGATAGGAGAATAATTGTTTATTATATTGGATATAGATGTTTGCGCAATACTCTGAACTGAAATTGCCAGAGAAAAAACAATACATATTGCAAAAAGAAGAATTCTTTTCAAAGTATAAAATGTTTAAATTTTCTTATAATACGCTCTTATATAACAAATATAAATATTTTATTCAATGTAACAGCTTTTTGTGTCAGAATAATGAAACAATAAAAGATTCTAATTACTTGAATTATTTTCAGGTAAAAAACAGTAGTTGAAACTCCTTTACTATTCTGATTTTTTGTATAACGGAAATGTAACGTAAAAGGTAGTGCCTTTATTTAATTCGGTTTCATAGCCTATTTCACCACCAGCATTAACAATTATATTTTTAACAATCGCAAGCCCCAGACCCATTCCGCTTGTTTTAGTAGTGAAATTAGGAATAAACAACTTGTCTTTTAAATCATCTGGTATTCCTCTTCCATTATCCTTTATTGTTACTTTAACAAATTCCTTTTGTTTTTCTACCTTAAGTTTAATTTCCGCTTTGCGCTCTTTTGGCACCGCCTGTATTCCGTTTTGCAACAAATTACTAAAAACTATCAATAACTGCTCTTTATCTGCATATACGAATAATTCTTTCATATCCTGAAAGTCTTTTACAAAACTTACTTCACCTGTTTGTTCCAGCAGATTTACAGAATCGTTAAGTTTAGCAATTAAATCAACCTCCTCAGCTCTTGCTCCCGGCATTTTAGCAAAATTTGAAAATTCAGTCGCAATACTGGAAAGGTTATTTATCTGACTTATAAGGGAATTAGAAAATTTCTCAAGTCGTTTATCAAAATCGGGGTTCTCATCTTTCCAGGCTTTCTGTAAATATTGAACAGAAAGTTTCATTGGAGTTAATGGATTTTTAATTTCGTGTGCAATTTGTTTTGCCATTTCACGCCATGCTGATTCACGCTCCGATTTAGCCAATTTTTTAGCATTTTCAGTTAACTCACTAACCATTCTGTTATACTCCTTTATGAGACTACCGATCTCATCTCGACTCGAATAACTAATTGGTTCATTTTTTTTACCGAGGTCAATTGCCCTGAATTTTTCCTGAATTAATTGTAAAGGTCTGGTTATATTATTCGAAACAAATATGGCTACGATAACAGATATTAGAATTAAAAAGAAATAAATATTTACAACAGCAACTACAATCGTATAAATTTCCTTTTTTAAGGCGCTTTGTTTTGTAAAATAGGGTAAATTAAGATACGCTAAAAGCTCATTCTCGTCATTTGTAAAAGGAACATAAGCAGAATAAAAACTCAGCTCACCAATTGATTCTATATGAATATACTTTCCACTTTTATTTATAACCATTTGACGGTAAGCATCAACATCCATTTTTTTACTCATCAAGCCTTTTTCGAATATCTGTAATCTGGATGAAGCTAGCAAGTTTCCGTTTACATCATACAAATTAATATCTATATTAAATACATTGGCAAATTTATCAAGCAAATAATTTAAATAAACATTGTAATCCTGATTTAATTCAAATTCTCCTCCTAGTTTATCTTTCATTTCAACAAGCACGGATTGTATTTTCTCTCCAATACTTCCGTAAAGATTCTTCTCAAATTGATTTATACTATATTTTATTGTTCCAGTACCAACTACAATTAAGGATAACAACAAAACACCGATCATGGAAAATTTTATTTTATTTTTAAAATCGTAATTAAATCCTTTTATATTTTCAGGAAAAAATATAAAAAATATCATGATGGTATACAGGATAATATAGAAAACAAAAACATATGAAAATGAAGCCAAAAAATCTACGAACCCAAACTTGACATTACTAATTACAACAGAAGTTGTTTCATCAATATTATATATTAAATGCTCATAACTCTGATCGTTCGAAAAGAAGAATTCTTCCTTGGAGTTCCATTCTTCAGGAAATACAAGCTGATAAGAGAAATCGCCAGACTGAGCCATAAGACTCCCGTTCTTATATTTAGCATAAGAATAGTCATTCAAAATTGCAGAACCTTTCATTCTACTATTTAAAAGCAATTCTGGATAACCTAATTCTTGACTAATTAACTTTGACTTAAGAGAAACAAACAAGGAAACTTCGTTATTCCATTCCGGTTTATCAAAAATGAATTGACCTAAATAGCCAATTCGTCCATCAGTGTTGTCGAGAAAATAAAACCGGCTGTTTTGTAACTGCGAGCCATCTTCCCTGATTATAAAATCAAAAAAGTCATAACACTGAACTATTTCTGTACTGTTTTTAAAATTTACTGTTAAATCATCATACGGATTACAAACTGATATTTCCAGTTCATATTTCCTGAAATATCCACTAAAATAGTTTGACTGTAAATGATCCAGAATAGCTCCCACGTTTTGAGAATGCCAGGTTAGTAAATCTCTAACAATTGTATCATTTTCGATCTGGCTTTCTACACTTTCCAATAACATTTCAGCAATCTGATCGTGTTCATTGGCAAGGTTTACTGCAAGAACTTTTCTTGTTTCGTTATCTTTTTTCTTACTTACAACTGAAATAAATGCAACTGTGTATAAAGCAAAAATTAACAAAATAATTACCCTAATAGGGTAACTATATACTTTATTATTTATCCTAAAATAAGCCAGATATAGAACAACAATCAGTAAAAAACAAAAAGAGTAGATTTCGACATTAAGCTGTAAAATTCTATTTAGAAAAAATACCAGAAAAAATATTGTAATAAATAGAATTGAAAAATGCCGGAGCGATATTTCATTTTTTATGATATTAAGTATCCTATCAATAAATAAGAAAAATGAAGCTAAAAGAAATACAATTGTAATAAATCCGATTAAACTATATATTGATAAATCAAAAAATCTGTGCCCACTAAAAGAAATACTCGAATGTTGTATTAAACTCCCAAATAAAAAATGAATTCCAAAGAATAATGCAAATGCAAAAAATATAAAACTGGATAAATACAAATTCTTTATTAGAATGTTTTTAGGCAACCTTACATTAAACTCAGAATAAAACACAATAAAAAAGAAAAAGATAAATAATGAATGCAGCAAAAGATCTCCTAAGGATGGAATAAAAGAAATGGCAAAATGATGTGGCTGAAACAATTCTAATCTTCTAAAAACATCAGGAAAATGAAACTCCTGCATTAAATACCGAAACAAAACAAGGGCGACTACTAAACAAAGGAGTAGTATGTTTTTTGCTCCTGCAGATTTTCGATTATGAATTAAGCTTTTGAACAATAAAAGCAACAATATCAGACCTAAAAAATAAAATATGGATGAAAGTATTACTCTTGTATTATTATAAATAAAATTTGATTTTATTCTAAATGAGAACAAGTAGTTCCCTTTCCAATCATTTATCTTAAAACCTTCATTTTCATCTAAAACTAAAGATGTTGGAATCTCACTTTTATATTCATAAAAGAAATCATTTTTAATAAATTCATTCTGATATGTATACTCCTTTTTAATCAGAATTAATCCAAATAATTTATAGTTATTTATGGTATTTTGTCTGATTACATACCATCCATTCTTAAGCTTTTCAAAGTTATTATACAACTGCTTATCAATAGAATAGTTCCCAACAGGAATTGAATTGTCAGTCCAATACAACAATGAATCTCCGGAATATCCCAAAAATATTATTCCTTCCGTCTCTAACAAATCAGTACCACCAAACTCCTGATTAATCATTAAATCATTCAGATTTAATGAGTCAAGAGCTAATTCCATCTTGTCAAGAATCTGATCTACTTTTTCTGTCTTATGATTTATTATCTTTTGAATATTATCAAATTCAATCTTTTCATCAGGCTGAATTCTCATATTTTTTTCGAAAACAACCGCCAGACTGATAAATAAAATCAATCCAATTAAATATTTATTGCGTAATAAACGATAGACAAATGTCATATACTCAATTCTCTTTGAAGCTTCTTATAAAAAATACAATGTAATGATTTTAATTTAAAATCTATTTATGATGATATGGTTCTCCCTTTAATATTGTCATAGCTCTGTACAATTGCTCAACAAAAATTAATCTAACCATCTGATGAGAAAAGGTCATTTTCGACAATGAAAATTTAGTATCAGATCTTTTATAGATTTCATCTGAAAAGCCATACGGTCCACCTACTACAAAAATCATGCTTTTTAAGCCTGAAATCATTTTCTTTCTTACAAAATCCGAGAAACCAACAGACGAAAACTCATTACCATTTTCATCAAGTAATACCACAAAATCGGATGAATTAATTTGAGCCAAAATTAGATCTCCTTCCTTTTTTTTCTGCTGATCCTCACTCATTTTTTTATTATTTTTAAGTTCGGGAATAATCAACATTTCAAAAGGCAAGTAATGTTTGAGTCTTTGTGTATAATCATCGATTCCTGATTTAAGATAACCAGAATTTGTTTTACCTGTTAAAAGCAGTTTTACTTTCATATTTTGCTTACAGTTTTTTTATTCAGCATTTTTTTATAAATTTCCCAAATTAATTACCATAATAGTTGTTTCTGGCACAATTTATGGTTCAATTTTTGTGATACTTTTATCGCAAACATAAGAAGATTTGAAATGAAAACCTTAAAAAAAGCGTTACCATTAATAATCATATTTTCATTTATTTTTAATCTTGGATCATTTTCTCTAAGTCAGGAAATTCCAAATGATATTTCTGTGGCATTTAAGGTTGGAAGCGCTGAAGAACTTGCAAAATACTTTAACAATACGATAGAACTTGTTATACTTGACAAAGAGGATGTCTATAGCAAAATCCAGGCTGAGCAAATAGTTGACAATTTTTTTACAGATCATTATCCTAAGAGTTTTGAGTTTATACATAAAGGCGGCAAAGAAGAATCTTTATATGCTATTGGTAAACTTGTAACCTTTAATGGGACTTTCCGGGTATATATATTGATTAAAGTAAAAAACGATAAACCTTTCATTCATCAACTCAGAATAGAAACTGAAAATGACTGATAAAATTTCAGAAGAACTTATAAGAATTGCGATAAAAGAAGATTTGGGTGATGGTGATCATTCAACTTTATCTTGTATTCCTAATGATTCTTTTGGCAAAGCACAATTACTAATAAAACAAAACGGTGTACTTGCCGGAGTTGAAGTTGCTAAGCAAGTTTTTAATATTATTGATTCTTCATTACAAATTGAGCAGTTTCTTTTTGATGGAAAAGATGTTTACTCAGGTGATAAGGTATTTATTGTTGAGGGGAAAACCCATTCAATTCTGCAAGCAGAGAGATTGGTTTTGAATATTATGCAGAGAATGAGTGGCATTGCAACTATTACAAAAGAATATACCAATAAGCTAATAGGAACAAAAACAAAAATACTTGATACCAGAAAAACTACTCCTGGAATGCGTTATTTTGAAAAGTTAGCTGTAAAAATTGGAGGAGGAAAAAATCATAGAATGGGTCTTTACGATATGATTATGTTAAAAGATAATCATATTGATTACGCCGGAGGTGTTGAGCCTGCTATAAAAAAAGCAAACAAATATCTTCAGCAAACAGGAAAAAAAATAAAAATTGAAATTGAAGCAAGAAATCTTGAAGAAGTAGAAGAAATTTTAAAAATTGGAAATGTAGATATAATAATGCTTGATAATTTCAATTATGAAGATACACGAAAAGCAGTAAAACTTATTAATAACAAATTCGAAACAGAATCTTCAGGAGGAATAACAATGGAAACAATTCGCGAATATGCAAATTGTGGTGTTGATTATATTTCCGTTGGCGCATTAACTCATCAGATAAAAAGTTTGGATATGAGCTTAAAAGCTATTTAATTTACAAAGTACATTAAATGTTTTTGGAGTAAAATGTCAGAACAAAACAAAAAACATAATTTCCTTAATCAACCCATACAACGCTTTAAAGAAAGAGCTAAGGAATTCTCAATACCGGGTTTTGAGAAAGTTCCTGTATATGATGTTATTAAGTTTTTTTTCTCAGGAGCTAAAAACGGATACTTAGCTACCCGTGCATCTGCAATAGCTTTTAATTTTGCATTAGCTATTTTTCCTACAATGTTATTTCTGTTCACTTTAATTCCATTTATTCCGGTAGAAAATCTACAAATCCAGTTAATGGCATTAATGAAAGACTTTTTACCTCAGAATGCATTTCAGTATTTTGAGTCAACTCTTGTTTCTGTTGTTACTGTTAAAAAAATTGGAGTTTTTTCTTTTGGAGCTTTTGCCAGTTTAATCTTTTCAACAAACGCAATTCATGCTCTAATTCAAGCATTTAACAATACATATCATACAATCGACACAAGAAACTGGACAGCAATAAGAATAGTATCTACCTTTCTTGTTTTTATAATTTTTATTTTAATTACTACTTCTGTTTCACTAATTACATTCGGACAATATTTTTTAACTAAAATGGTAGAGCTTGAAATACTCCGGATGAATATTACATACTATCTTATATCATCCGCTAAATGGGTGGTAATCATAGCTTTATTTTTCTTCTCAATTTCTTTTTTATATTATTTTGCCCCGGCAAAAAAATCTGAATGGAAGTTTATTTCTGCAGGATCTACGTTGGCAACAATTCTTGCACTTTTAACTTCGCTAGGATTTTCGTATTTTGTAAATAATTTTGGTCAGTACAATAAATTATACGGTTCTATCGGAACAATTATGGTTATTTTATTGTGGATATATTTTAACTCTTTTGCATTAATACTGGGATTTGAACTAAATGCTAGTATTAATAATGCTCGCATTGACAGTACTTTAGATTAATTTAACACCCTTTGTTATGGATAAAAAGTATGATAAAATCCGGAATGAACACAGGCAAAAGCCATTTGCAAAAAAAGATGTAGATAAAGATCCCTTCAAGCAATTTAGTAAATGGATGGATATTGCAATAAATTCAGGAATAAAAGAACCTACAGCAATGTCTTTATCTACTGTAAACAAGAATTTGCAACCTTCCTCAAGAATGGTTCTTTTAAAAGAAATTAAGAACGACGGCTTTATATTTTACACAAATTACGAAAGTAAAAAGGGACACGAAATCTCTAAAAATCATTATGGGAGTTTACTCTTTTACTGGCCTGAACTTGAAAAACAAATTCGAATAGAAGGACGTATCGAAAAAACTTCAGAGGAAATTTCAGAAGAATATTACCTTACACGATCAGCGAAAAGAAGAATAGGAGCTTGGGCTTCACCTCAAAGTAAAGAAATACCAAATCGCCAATTCCTTGAAGAAAAACAAGCTGAATATGTGAAACAGTTTGAAGGAGATTCTCCCAAGAGACCTGAAAATTGGGGAGGCTATATTTTAACTCCATACATAATTGAGTTCTGGCAAGGAAGACCCAACAGATTACATGACAGACTTGAATTTTATTTGGATGATAACGAATGGAAAATACGTAGACTTGCTCCTTAATCAGATATTCTTCAATTAAAATAACAATCACTATTTAAAAATCTCATCATAAAAAATCAGGTTCAAAATAATACAAATCTGTTAAATACTTTTGGTGGTGTCTTTACACCATCAATTCTCACCATTCTTGGTGTTATAATGTATTTAAGATTTGGCTGGGTTGTTGGAAACGTTGGTCTAACAGGAACATTAATAATTGTTACATTATCAACTTTAATTACTTTCCTAACGGCTTTATCAATTGCAGCAATTGCAACAAATGCTCCTGTTAAAGCTGGCGGAGCTTACTACATGATAAGCAGGTCATTAGGAATTGAAATCGGTGGTTCAATCGGTATTCCATTATATTTAGCACAAGCCTTCTCTATTGCACTTTATATAATTGGTTTTTCTGAAAGTATTATAACTATTTTCCCATCACTAAATATTAAACTAATTGGAATAATAACAACTCTTCTTTTAGGTACTCTATCCTTATTCTCAACAAAAGCAGCAATTAAAGCGCAGTTTTTTATTTTAGGAGTTATTGGAATGTCATTGCTTTCTTTATTTTTCGGAAAACCTGTTGATGGTTCTGGATTCGAAATATGGAGTATCCCTACAACTTCAACTGTTTCATTCTGGAAAGTTTTTGCGGTATTTTTCCCTGCAGTTACTGGAATAATGGCTGGTGTTAATATGTCAGGTGATTTAAAAGATCCAGCGCGTTCAATTCCAAAAGGAACGTTTTTAGCAATTGGTGCTGGCTATTTAATTTATATGACAGTGCCAATAATTTTAGCCAGAAGTGCAAGTTCAGCTACTCTTATTGAAAACCCATTAATTATGCAACAAATTGCATTTTGGGGAGGTGCTATTTTACTTGGCGTTTGGGGAGCAACATTATCAAGTGCAGTTGGAAGTTTATTAGGAGCTCCAAGAGTTTTACAAGCTTTAACAAAAGATGAGGTAATACCACGTCAATTTGCTTTTCTTGGAAAAGGATCAGGGAATGAGCAAATTCCACGAGCAGCAACAATATTTACAATTATTCTGACATTAATATTAGTTTACCTTGGGAATTTAAATACAATTGCTCCTATATTAACCATGTTCTTTTTAACAACCTATGGAATTTTAAATATTACTGCAGGAATTGAAAAATTATTGGAGAGCCCTTCATTTAGACCTAAGTATAAAGTACACTGGGCTTTTTCATTTGTAGGTGCTACAGGGTGTATTGCAGTAATGTTTTTAATTAATGCACTTGCAACTGTATTAGCAATTCTATTTATAAGCATTGTTTATACCTGGCTCAGAAGACGTGGATTAAAAACTACTTGGGGAGATGTAAGAAGCGGAATGCTTTTACAGATTGTTAGATACGCTCTTCTTCGGCTTGAAAAAGAAGTAAATCCAAAAAGCTGGAGACCTAACATTCTTGTCCTTTCTGGATCTCTTTCCAAACGCTGGCATCTGATTGATTTCGCAAATGGAATTACACATGAAAAAGGCTTATTTACAATTGCTACAATTTTATCTGATAAAAAAGTTTCACAGGAAAAAGTTAGTGACTATGAAAAGCATATAACAGATTATCTAAACAATAAAAAAATAAGGGCATTAGTTCGAGTTACAAGAGCAGAAAATACTTTCCCAGGAGCAATTCAGCTTGTTAACTCCTACGGATTAGGACCTTTAGTTCCAAATACAGTTCTTCTTGGGGAATCAAAAGTTGCTGATCACAGAGAGTCTTATGCTCAAATGATAAACCATTTTTACAAATCAAAAAGGAATGTAATTATTATGCAGGATTTTGTTTCTGATGATTTCAGAAATAATAAATCTGTTGATATATGGTGGGGTGGTTTAAAGGGAAACGGGGGATTAATGATGATTCTTGGATATCTGATGAGCAATAGTCCTTACTGGCAAAGCATTAAAATTAATATTAAAATGGTTGTGGCTACAGATGAAGCTGCGTTATTGGCTCAAAAAAACCTATCGGAAATGTTTTCTAAAATGAGGGTTGATTTTAACACAAAAGTTCTTGTATCCAATGGAGATTCTTTCTGGGATATTTTAAAAACTGAATCTTCTGAAAGTGATTTGGTTATGCTGGGTTTGAAAACTCCAGATGATCATTTTAACGACTATTTCGAAAAACTTAAAGAAAACACGAAGCAACTTAAAAAGAAAATATTTGTTCTTGCCTCACAAGATATTGAATTTAAAGATGTACTGACCTAAAAAAAGCGTGCTTAATTAAGCACGCTTTCAATAATAGATTAAATATTTGGTTACATACAATGTATATATTTCATTACTAATTCTTTTATTTCCTCGTCTTTACCAAAAAGTCTTTCACTTAAATCTTTATCTTCAAATGATTTAAGTTTATTAACTATCTGATCTATACTACCTGCAGGAAATATTCCGTTTTTCTCAAAGTATTCTCTCTTTTCCTTCAGCTTTTCTGCTGATTCCCAACATGATTGTGGCAAACACTCTAATTTAGCTAATTTATCTTTATGAGCTTCATCAAATATATTAACATCCATATATAGTTTTTCCGCTATTTTCAGAGCGCTTGGCATTTCAAGCCCGTGCTGCGCTGCAATGATAATCCCTGCCATATACAAATAAATATCAGCAGAGCCATCACCAGATCTTAATTCAACGGTTTGTTTTCCCGGAACATAAGGAATGCGTCCTGTTTCCTGTGGATTTGCATCTTTAATCATGCTTGTCTTCGCAATCCAGCCAAGAGGAACTCTAACTAATACTGAACGATTTCTATCGCCCCAGCAAATATTTGTTGGAGCTTCCTGATGTGGAACCAATCGTAAATATGAAGTTGGAATAGTATTCCCAAAAGCAGTTAAAGGAGAAGCTAATTCTAAAATACCTGCAATCATTTTCTTAGCTTCAGAACTTAATCCGCCACCTTCAACCATTATATTTTCACCATCTTTTTCTAAAAGCATATGAATATGTAATCCGCTACCTGCCTTACCTACAGTAATTTTTGGAGCAAAACTTATATTTACGCCATACTCATCGCCAAGCATTCTTAAAATCCATTTCGAAACAACTAATTGGTCTACAGCATCCTGTGGATCAACCGGCAAGAATTCTATTTCCTGTTGCTCATAAAGTTCATCTCCGCTAATAAAATTACCAACTTCTGAATGTCCATATTTAATTTGTCCACCACATTGTGATATAAGACTCATTGCTTCTTTACGGATATGTCCATTTTTAGTAAATGGAGGTGATTCGTGATATCCTTTTTGATCAATTCCAGGATACATTTCTTCTTTTTCACTTACTACATAATATTCCAGCTCGCCCATAGCTTTAAAATTGTAGCAAGTTGTTTTGCGGAATTCTTCAATTGCTTTTCTAAGAATGTGTTCAGGTGCACTTTCAAGAGGTAAACCCTCATTTGTATAAAAACCACAAAGAATATCTAAAGTAGGATATTCTGAAAATGGATTAACAAATGCTGTTCTGAATCTTGGAATCACATACAAATCACTTGACCCGGCTTCAACATATGAAAAAAGACTTGATCCATCAACTCGTTCACCGGTTGATAATAAATCCTCAAGATGTTGTTTACTATTTAATACAAAATTCAATGATTTCAGTTTCCCGTCTTCGCCAACATAGCGAAAGTTGATCATTTCAATTTCATTCTCTTCAATAAAATAAATAATATCCTGTCGTGTAAATTCAGATGCCGGTTTTTTAAGAAATTGCACCAGCGGATTTGGATTTAATCTAATTTCTAATTCTTTCATATCAAGAGATTTTAATATTGTAGTGATTTATTTTACTTATAATAACTTCAAATTTACTATTTAATTTAAACTTGCGATTCTTTCTTCAAGAACTTTAATTTTGGATTCTGCATCATCTCTTTTTTGCTTCTCTATATTAACAACTTGCTCAGGAGCATTTTGGACAAAACGGTCATTGCTTAATTTTTTCACAACTGATTTCAGAAATCCTTTATTATATTCTAATTCTTCATTTAACTTCTTCAACTCTTCTTCTACATCGACTAAATCTCCAAGTTCAATATAAAATTCAGCAGATTTTACCATAAAAGAAACAGCACCTTCCAATTTCTGATCAACAGGCTCAAATGATGATAAATTACACATTTTTATAATACAAGAATCGTAATCTTTATCATACTCTCCATTTGCAAGTAAAGACAAACTCTCTTTCTGAGCTATGTTTCTTTCTTTTCTGATATTTCGTACGCCAGTGATTATTTCTTTTGCTCTTTCAAAAGCTTCAATAATTTCATTGTTATAATTTTCTGATTCTGGCATTTTTTCAATCATTATACTTTCACCCTGCTTTCTCTCATCTAACAACTGCCAAATTTCTTCAGTTATAAATGGCATTATCGGATGCAATAGCTTCACAAGAATATCAAATATCTCCAGAGTCTGGTCAAGGGTTGTTTTATCAATTGGTTTCTGATAAGCAGGCTTAATCAATTCAAGATACCAAGAAGAAAACTCATCCCAAAACAATTTATAAACAGCCATTAGAGCTTCAGACAATCTGAATTTCTCATAAAGACCATTAATATTTTCAATTTCTGAATTTAATTTGTGTTTAAACCACTCAATTGCTTTCTTAGCCGATTCTGGCTGTTCAATAGTTTCATCAATTTCCCAACTTTTCACCAATCTAAAAGCATTCCAGATTTTATTTCCGAAATTACGACCTTGTTCCGTTAAATTCTCATCAAATAGCAAATCACCACCAGCCGGAGAACACAAAAGCATTCCAACTCTAACGCCATCGGCACCATATATTTTCATTAATTCAATAGGGTCCGGTGAATTTCCTAACGATTTAGACATTTTACGACGTAAATGATCACGTACAATTCCTGTTAAATAAACATTTTTAAAAGGTTTTTCTCCTTTGTACTCATATCCGGCCATAATCATACGTGCAACCCAGAAAAATAAAATCTCAGGAGCAGTAACTAAATCATTTGTTGGATAATAATAATTGAAATCTTTATTGTCAGGCTCATTTATTCCGTTAAAGACTGATATAGGCCATAACCATGATGAAAACCAAGTATCCAGAACATCTTCATCTTGTCTTAAATCGTTTATTGATAAACTTTGATTTCCAGTTTTTTCTTTTGCAAGCTCCAATGCTTCTTCTGGTGTTTTTGCAACAACATATCCTCCTTCAGGTAAATAATAAGCAGGAATTCTTTGCCCCCACCACAACTGACGTGAAACACACCAATCCTTCACATTTTCCATCCAGTGCTTGTATGTATTTTTAAATTTTGCAGGATGAAACTGAACATTATCATTAAGAACATTATCCAAAGCAGGTTTAGCCAGGTTTTCCATTGTGCAAAACCATTGCATCGATAATTTAGGCTCAATTACTGCATCGGTACGTTCCGAATATCCAACCTTATTTACGTAATCCTCCATTTTTACAATTTGTCCGGCTTCTTCAAGATCTTTAACAATAAGTTTACGCACCTCAAATCGGTCTTTACCAACATATAATTGAGCACTTTCATTTAATGTACCATCATCATTAAAGATATCAATGGTTTCAAGATTATGCTTATCTCCTATTTCGTAGTCATGAATATCGTGCGCAGGTGTAATCTTTAATGCACCAGTACCAAATTCTTTATCAACATATTCGTCTTGAATTATTGGTATAGTTCGATTTACCAATGGAACTAAGGCATTTTTACCATGTAGTAATTTAAACCTCTCATCTTCAGGATGAACACAAATAGCTGTATCTCCTAAAATAGTTTCTGGTCGTGTAGTAGCTATAGTAACATATCCATCTTCACCTTCAACTTTATAACGAACGTAATATAATTTCGACTGTACTTCTTTGTGATTAACTTCTTCGTCTGAAACCGCAGTTTTTGCCTGAGGATCCCAGTTTACCATTCTTACTCCACGATATATTAATCCTTTTTTATATAAATCAACAAAAACGTTTATTACGCTATCAGACATTTCATCGTCCATTGTAAATTTTGTACGCTCCCAATCACAAGATGCTCCCAGCTTTTTCAACTGTTCAAGAATAATACCTCCATGTTTTTCTTTCCACTCCCAAGCATGAGACAGAAATTCTTCTCTCGATAATGTATTCTTATTAATTCCTTCTTCCTTCAATTTTGCAACAACTTTTGCTTCAGTTGCTATTGATGCATGATCTGTACCAGGAACCCAACAAGCATTTTTGCCTTGCATTCTTGCACGACGAACCAGAATATCCTGAATTGTATTATTTAGCATATGACCCATATGCAAAACACCAGTAACATTTGGAGGTGGAATTACAACTGTATAAGGTTCTCTTTCATCAGGTTCAGAATGAAAAAAATTATTCTCCATCCAGTATTTATACCACTTATCTTCAGTTAGCGCCGGGTTATATTTTGCAGGAATTTCCATGTTAATTCTATTTCTCTAATTCTTACTTAAAATTCATTTTGAAAAGTCTGTAAAAATATAAATTAATTACTAAAAATCCCTGCCTTTATCAGATATAAAACAAGTCATTTGCTATAAATATTTAATAACATATTTAAATTTGACAATAAAAATTAACTTTGTATTTCAATAAATTTAAATCTATTACTATGAAAAAAATATTATTAAGTCTTGTCTTCATTAGTGCAGTTGCTTTTCAGACTTTTTCGCAGGAAGAAATTCAAACAAATCAGGATACCAAAGATAGTCCTGAAATATATTTTGAGAAAACTACTCATGATTACGGAAATATTGAACTTAATGGAAATGGCTTATGTGAATTTACATTCAAAAATACAGGAAACGAACCTCTTCTTTTAACTAATGTAAAAGCATCTTGCGGTTGTACAACTCCTACTTGGCCTAAAAACCCAATTAAAAAGGGTGAAACAGGATTAATTGTAGTAAAATACAATACAAGAATTACTGGTGCATTTACAAAATCAATAAGGGTTTATTCAAATGCCAAAACTTCAACTGTTACACTAAAAATTACTGGAACTGTTTCAAAGCCAGTTGCGGAAAATAATAATAAGTAAAAATACTGCTATGCCACAAATATCAAAAAAAGGTAATTTAATGCCGGCATCGCCAATTCGAAAATTGGT
>DAOWGM010000026.1 GCA_030637515.1 Bacteroidales bacterium | reverse complement strand
CCAATTAATTTTTTAACTAAATCCAATTGACCATTTAAAGAAGCGAACTGTATTGCTGTGCTTCCATTCACATTAGCAACATTTACATCCGCATTGTTATCAATTAAGTAATTACAAATTTCTACTTGATTTAATGATGCTGCAAAATTTAATGGCGTTGAACCTAACCGATTTGTTGCCTTTATTACAGAAATATCCTTTTCTATAATAGATTTAACTGTCTCAAATTCACCATTTCTTATTGATGAAAATAACTTTTCTGTTGTATTTTCCTGTGCAAAGAGTACTGCAGGGGAAATAATACATGCAATAACAAAACATCCTAATAATTTTTTCATATTTATTTCTTATTTGATTAAAGTGGCTAAATTCTAAATATTAATAAAATAATTAAATAGTATTTCGATAAGCGGATATTTAGTTCTGTAAGTGGTTAATACTTTTTATACCTTTTATCGATATTAATAACCGTTTAACAAATTTGTTTTTAATACTTCAAAAATAAATATGATATTTACATAATATTATTAATTAAGTAGAATGACACTTAATATAAAAAATAAAAATCACCTATTTTGGATAGCAAATGCGTTAGGTTGGCTACTTTACGGAATAGCAATGCTCTTTTTCTTTGGAAAGGGTAAAATTCCTGATTTCACAAGCTTCTATTTAAATTTTATTACTTATTTAACCGGCTTCATAGTAACATCTTTATTAAGATATTACTTAAGATATATACAAAAAAAAATAAAGTCGATAATCTTAATCTCGATTACTTTAATAATAACTATATATGTAGTTACAATAGCTTGGTATTTATTAGACGTTTCTTTAAGTTATCCTTTTTGGGGAAAAGAACAAATTATTAAGTTCTCTCAAAAAATTCTTACGTTCAAAGGTTTAATCAAAAGAAATTATGCACAATTCTTTTTACTTTTTGGTTGGATAGCACTTTACTACGGAATAAGATTTTGGATTGATTTTCAATCTGAAAAGGAAAGAAAAGAAGAAGCCTTACTTTTAGCTCAAACCGCAGAGCTTGAAATGCTTCGATATCAACTTAATCCTCATTTTTTATTTAATTCTTTAAATTCAATCCGCGCTTTGATTGATGAAAACCAAAAGGCTGCAAAATCAATGATTACAGAATTATCTGAGTTTTTAAGATATTCTTTACTTCAAAAAGATATAAAACTAGTTCCATTAAACAGAGAACTGGAGGCTGTAAAACATTATCTTTCAATAGAGAAGAAACGATTTGAAGAGAAATTACAAATTGAATATAATATTTCTGATAAAGCAGCAGAGATAAAGGTCTTAAGTTTTATTCTTCACCCCTTAGTCGAAAATGCCATTAAGCATGGTATGAAAAATAGCAAAATGCCATTAAAAATTCTGATACAGTCCTATTTGAAAAATGATATTTTGTATATTACAGTTTGTAATTCAGGAAAATGGGTTGAGAATTCAAAAGTTGCAGGAACAAATACAGGGCTTCTGAATGTGCAAAAAAGGCTTGAAAATGCATACAAAAATGATTATAGCTTTGAGATCGTGAAAAAGGATGATGCAGTTTGTATAAATATTAGTTTAAAAATAGACTATTAAAATGAGTAAAGTTGAGTATAATGCATTAGTTGTTGATGACGAAAGATTAGCCCGAAAGGAGCTAATTAACATGTTGTCAGAGTTTGCATGTATTAAAACAATTCATGAAGCTGATGATGTTAAATCAGCCTTAAAAATGATAGAAACTATAAATCCAAATCTTATATTTCTGGATATTCAAATGCCTGGTGAAACAGGATTCGATCTTATAAATCAAATAGAATATACTGGTAAAATAATTTTCGTTACAGCTTACGATCAATATGCAATTAAAGCTTTCGAAGTAAACGCAATGGATTACCTCTTAAAACCAGTAACTGCGGATCGTTTGCAAAAATCAATTAATAAACTGGATATAGTAAATGTTAAACCTGCAAATACTGATTATAATCTTGACTATGAAGATAGGCTCTTTTTAACCTTAGGATCTCGAATGCTATTTGTAAAAATCAGTTCTATTACAACTATTGAATCTGAAGGTGATTACACTATGGTTTATACAAAAGAAGGACAAAAGGGATTGGTTTCGAAATCAATGAAAGAGTGGGAATTGCGCTTACCAACAAATTACTTTTGCAGAATACACCGTGCAACAATTGTAAATTTGGAATTTGTCGAAAATATAGAAAAATGGTTTAATTATTCGTATAGATTGCATATAAAAGGAAAAGATGAACCTTATATTATTAGCAGACGCTATGCAAAGCAGATTAAAGAAAAGTTTGGATAATTATCTTTTAATAATAAACCATGGATTAAGCAAATCCTTTTTATTATAAACTACTGGAGTTTTTTCATCGGCCTGAGTTACCATACAACCTGCACCGATTGCAATTGCATGACCTGCAGCTGTATCCCACTCCATTGTTGGAGCAAAACGCGGATAAATATTTGCTAAGCCTTCAGCAACCATACAAATTTTAAGTGAACTTCCTTTAGACATAAAATCAAGCTCACCATGTTCCTTTTTAAGTTCAGCAATAAAGTTTTCTGTTTCTGAGCTCATATGAGAACGGCTTCCAACTACTGTGAATACTTCATTATTTTCAACAAAAGGTAATTTAAAGCCCTGGGTCATTACCTGTTTAGGTTCAGATTGAAAATCAACATTAATTACTTTAAAAGCTCCAAGTTCATTTTCACTAAAATATAAATCTCTTGTTACTGGAACATAAATTACTCCAGCCACCGGAGTTTGATTATGAATTAAAGCTATATTAACAGTAAATTCTCCATTTCTTTTAATAAACTCTTTTGTACCATCTAATGGATCAACCAGCCAGTAATAATCCCATTTTGATCGTTCTTCAAATGCTATATTTTTACCTTCTTCACTTAATACCGGAATATTAGTTTCTTTTAAGATATCAACAATTACTTTATGTGCTTTCTGATCTGCTAATGTTAAAGGTGAGTTATCAGATTTTATTTTAATCTCAAAATCATCTGTATTATAGACTTTTAGTATTTCATTACCGGCTAATAATGAAGCTTTTATTGCCAATTCAATATTTTTGCTCAGGTTCATTTAATTTTACTTAATAAAAATATTTTAAACTTAAAATGGTAACAGTAACAAACATGTAAATTATGGTAAGTGGGAATCCCACACGAAAGAAATCTTTAAATGAATAACCTCCCGGTCCGTAAACCATTAAATTGGTCTGGTAACCAATCGGTGTCATAAAATTAGCAGCAGCAGCAAATGAAACTACTAAGATAAATGGCATTACTGGTAAATTAAGATTAACAGCCATTGTTAATGAAATGGGAAAGATAATCGCTACAGCAGCTATGTTTGTTATATATGCTGCTAATATTGCTGTGATTAAATAAATTCCAAATAATAATCCAACTTTCCCTAAAGGAAGGAATATTGTAATAACAGTATCAGCAAAAAGTTCAGCTGCTCCTGATTTAATCATAGCAGTACCTAAAGCTAACGACATTGCAATTATTAATGCTAATTTATAATCAATGGCCTTATACAATTCTTTTGGATTAGCAATTTTCAATGCTAATAATATCATTATTAGAACTATAAGGCCCATAAATAAGGAAACTATTTTAAAGGCTGCTAACAAAATAATTAGAACTGTTCCTCCTAAAAGTGTCCATATTTTATATGGTTCTAACTTTTTAAAATCCTTTACTTTTGAAATAAAATAAAAATCCATTGTATGACTCGATCTGCTTACAAAATCAGCACCAGCAAATAAAAGTAAAACATCACCAGGTTTAATAATAATCTCACCTATTTTACCTGATATTCTTTCTCCGTTTCTATGAACAGCAATTACTGCAGCATCAAATTTTGCCCTGAACCGTATTTCCTTTACAGTCTTATGAACCATGGCAGAATTGTGAGATATTACAATTTCGACAACTTCGGTTTGTTTCTTCTTGTACAACATTCCTACTGAAGGCAATCTTAATCCAAGTTCGGAATCAATCATTTCGGTTATTCTCTCTGTATCTCCTGCAAATATCAATAAGTCATCCTGCTGTAATATTATATTAGGTTTAACAGATGAAATTTTAAATGATTTTCTGATAATTTCAACTAAAAACAATCCTTTTAAATTTCTTAGACCTGCTTCTTCGATTGTTTTACCAATTAATTGAGAAGTTTTACGTATCTCTGCTTCAACTAAATATTCTCTGGTATTCTGAGTAAATTCATCAATAATATCTTCTTTTGCCGGTAAAAGCTTTTCTCCAAAAAATAAAAGATATAAAAATCCAATAAAGATCATTGGAATACCAACAAAAGCAAAATCAAAAATATTTAGTGATTTTAGACCAGGAATTATCGTTTGGTCTACAACCATCCCATTAACAATAAGGTTTGTTGATGTACCAATTAAGGTTGCACAACCTCCAAGTATTGCTGCATAAGATAATGGCATCAGAAATTTTGATGGTGATATATCATTTTTCTTACACCAATTATTTACATACGGCATCATAACAGCGACAAGAGGCGTATTATTTAGAAAAGCTGAGAAACCGGCAATAATTAAGGTCATCCGACTTAAAAATCCTCGGTAACTTTTTGCTGATTTAAAAATTCTATCGAATAAAAGTTCAACAATTGCCGTTTGTCTAATAATATCTCCTAATAATAACAATAGTAAAATTACTGCTAGCTGCTCATTTGCAAAACCACTTAAAATTTCACGAGGAGTTAATATTCCAAAAAAACCTAACGTAACAACGGCAATAACAAATGCAAACGTAGCTCCTATTATTTCCTTATATAGAAATATAAGAATAAACAGAATTACAATAAAAACTACTATCAGGTCAAATGTTATCATATTGTAGCAACAAAAAAACTTTATTAAGTTAATTTCTTAATAAAGCTTTTTTTATATTTTTTGAGTCTTTTCAAATTCCTGCTATCAGATTATATTTAATAGCAAAAATAACAATAATGGGCTATCAGGCAAGGAATATATATTTTATTTATTAACGTTTTATTAGTTTAAATGTTTGAACCTCTTTTCCTGAAGAATCATATATTTTTAAAATATACTGCGATGCACTTAAATCACTCACAGGTATTAAAATTTCTTCTTCAGATTTCTTTTTAATTAGATTTCTAATAAGCTTTCCTTCTAAGTTATATAACTCAATAACTAATTCCTTTTGCACATCTGCTGTAAAATTAACTCTTATGAATTCACTTGATGGATTTGGATATACTTTTATATCAGATTGGTTCATATCATTTATGCCTGTTTCTTCAATATCAGTAATATCAATCTGAAATGTTTTTTCAAAAGAAGCACCTGCTAAATCAGTAGTACGAATATAAATATGAAATTCATTTTGTGTTTCATAATCAAATGATGTTGATGTAGCAGATTTTAATTGATCTCCATCAATACTAAAGCTTCCGTTACCTGCATCATTAGTTCCATTACCAGCAACTAAACTATAAGTATGAGTATCTCCATCATCATCGTCAGTTGTAGAGAATGTTCCTATTACCGTTGATTCTGATACGTTTTCTTCTAAATTTGATGAAGAAAGATCAATATCTGTAGGTGGATTATTATCCGTGTTGATAAATGCTTGTTGAAATCCCTGAGTAACTATCAGTAATCCTGTTTCCCTTGTTTCAATAACCAAATCTCCCAGCGTCCACGAAATTTCTATTCCTCCAGCTTCAACAGAGTTGCCAGCAGTTGAAACTACTGAAGATAAGATGCTTTGTCCTGAAGCATAAAATCCAGACAATAAAACTATTATGCTAATAACTATCTTTTTCATAAGGCATTCTTTTTATTCAACTTTATTATATAAAAGTATCAAATTCATTAATAAAATACAATTGTAAAGAAATTAATATTTCATGTATAAACAAATATTAAATATCCCAATTAAAATTTTATTGTAAAACGATAAATCCAATTCAATTTTATTTACACATAATTATAATAAATCACTATATTTATACACCCTAATTTAAAATCTTACTATTATGAAGAGAATATTATTAGCAACACTTGTATCAATAATTTTATTTTCTGCTCAAGCTCAAGATATTATTGAAAGTAACAACCGCTTTACATTCGATATATATAAGTTACTTAGCAAAACAGATAAAAACCTTATTTTTTCTCCAGCCAGTATCACATCTGCAATAGCAATGACATATGTAGGAGCAAAAAGCAATACTTTTGATGAAATATCCAATACTTTCTATTTTAACAAAAACATATCGGAGTTTAATAAAACTTATAACAAACTTGTTGAGAATTATTCTGATAAAAAGAGTACAGTAAGCCTGTTTAATGCTAATTCATTGTGGATTCAAAAGGGATTAAAACTTAATACTGAATTTCTTGAGAACAATAAAAAATACTATTTATCATCTGCAAACTTTACTGACTTTATCTCAAATCCTGAAAAATCAAGAATTACAATTAATGATTGGGTAGGGAAAAATACCAATAATAAAATAAATGACCTTATAAAGCCCTCTGCAATTGATAATTCAACCAGACTTGTGCTTGTAAATGCATTATATTTTAAAGGAGCTTGGTTAACAAAGTTCAAAAAGGGAAATAATACAAATGATGATTTTCAGATTGGCAGAAAAGAGTTTGTAAAAACTGCATTTATGAATAATTCATTTTCTTCATGGTATTACGAAGATAAATATTGTGAAATAATTGATATTCCTTATTCAGATGAACAAATCTCTCTTTTAGTTATATTACCAAAATCATATAAGAAATTAAAAAAAGTAGAAAAGAAACTAAATTATAATTATTACTTAAATTATATTGATAATAAATCCAAGAAGAGAATTAAATTGTCGTTTCCTAAATATAATATTGAATCAGAATTTGACCTAAACACATCACTAAAACAATTAGGAATAAAAGAAGCATTTACAATGAGTGCAGATTTTTCAGGAATCACTGGGAATGAAAAATTATATATAAGTAAAGTTGTACATAAAGCAACTATTGAATTAGATGAAGAAGGTACTGAAGCTGCTGCTGCAACCGCTGTTTTTATGAGAAAAACATCCATTAATGTTGATGAAGTTAGTTTTAAAGCTAATCGACCATTTATTTATATGATAAGAAATCAAAAAACAAATACAATCTATTTTGTAGGAAAAGTATTGAATCCAACTAAATAACAAACTTGTTTTAAAATTCTAAAGGGTATCTTTTCAGATACCCTTTTTTATTACTTAATTTGTAAACTTAACAAAGGCAAGGTATCATAAATATGAAAAAAATACACTTAATATTTCTATTTGTATTTTTTAGTAAAATAATAATCTCTCAAACTCATAAAGAATATTATTTCAAATTTGATATTACAAATAAATCTGAAATTGAGAAACTTACTACAATAATTTCCATTGATAATGTAAAAGACAATACTGTATATGCCTTTGCAACAGAAATCAATTTTCAGAAATTCGTATCATTTGGATATGATTTTATTCTTCTAAACAATACTACAAAGTCTCAGAAATCTGCTGCTGTAACTACAATTGCAGAAATGCAGGATTGGGATAAGTATCCTACTTATGATCTTTATGTTGAAATGATGGAGAATTATACCGATACGTATCCCGAAATCTGTAAAGTATTAAATATCGGAACTACAGTGTTGGGCAAAGATTTGCTAGTCTTAAAAATTTCAGATAATATCAATGATGAAGAAAATGAACCAGAGATTTTCTTGTCAAGTACTATGCATGGCGACGAAACCCTTGGATTTATTCTACTACTGCGTCTTATAGACTCTCTTGTTACGAATTATAGCACAAACATAGATATTGCTAATATTATTAATAATACAGAGATTTATATTAACCCAAATGCAAATCCTGATGGAACATTTGAGGATGATAATAATACTATAGAAATCCCGCAAAGATTTAATGCTAATGGCATTGACTTAAACAGAAACTTTCCCGACCCTGAAGACGGAAACCATCCCGATGGATATGCATGGCAGCCCGAAAATGAAGCTATGATGGATTTTGCAAAAGAACACAGTTTTGTATTATCAGCAAATCTTCATTGTGGTGCTGAAGTGATAAACTATCCTTGGGACACATGGTACAGAAGGCATCCTGATGATGACTGGTTTATACGTATTTCAAGAGACTATGCAGACTATGCACAAGCAAACTCTCCTTCCGGTTATTTAACCGATTTGGAAAATGGAATTACAAACGGATATGACTGGTATCCTATTTCGGGAGGTAGACAGGACTATTTTACATATTTTCAAAACTCGCGTGAAATAACTATTGAGCTTTCTGATATTAAGCATGTTGAAGAAATATTGCTTCCTGATTATTGGAACTACAATAAACAGTCGTTTTTTAACTTTATTAACGAAAGTTTATATGGAATAAAAGGAGTTGTTACAGACTCTGTTGGTAATCCTTTAAAAGCAATGATTTTTGTTAAAGATCATGATACATCAGATGATAGTTCAATGGTTTTTACTGATCCCGATATTGGAGATTATCACCGATTTATTGAACCAGGAACATATGACCTGATAGCCTCAGCAAATGGTTTTAAAAACGATACTATAAAAAATATTGTTGTAAGTTCTGAAAGTGTAGCATATGCCAATTTTGTTCTCTACCCAGGAGAAAATCCAACAACAAATATTACAGAAGAGATCTATCCAAATCCATTTAATAATGAACTTAACATCAGCATTTATTCTACTAAAAATCAGGATATTGAAATTAATATTTTTAAAGTAACCGGAGAAAGAATCTTTTATCAGCGCATTCCAATTAATCGAGGAAATACTATTTTTAGACTTGGAGATGAAATAAACCTTGAACAATTAACTACAGGTATATATTATGTCCAATTAAGAACTTCTGAAAAAAATATAACTTATTCTATCATCAAATTATAGAATTGACTTCAGTTCAGGAAATTAATCCTCTGATTCTTTGCACTTATAAAACAACACCTATTTATTACAACCTTTTTGCTTTTTAACAGTATAATTATCTTAATTAATTACACATTGTATTGGTATTTAGCTTCAAAATAAATAAATTTACAAGAAGCAATCTATTTTAAGTAATATTTCTATCAATATGGATATGGATAAAGAACAAGAACAAAAACTCGTTTTAAAAATTGCTGATTTACTTAAAAAAAATATGGATTTTTCCAATCAGCTTAAAGAATTAACTGAAACCAATAAAAAATTATCAAAGCAAAACGAGAAACTTGAAAATATTATATCCATAATTCCTCCTGAAGCATTGCCCAAAGAAGCAAGCAGTCAGATAAAGAATAAAACCAAAAGATTTGAGATGGCTACGGTTCTTTATGCTGATATACAAGGATTTAAAAAAATTGCCGAACAATCTGCAAATACGGATATTATTGATGAACTTGATCAAATCATTTTTCATTTTAATTCAATAGTAGAGAAATATAATATTGAAAAAATTAAAACCATTGGCGACGCATATATGTGTGCTGGTGGTGTTCCTATTAAGAATATCACAAACCCTGTTGACGTTGTTTTGGCTGCTCTTGAAATGCAGGATTATTTAAACAAGCTTAAGGAAGAATATGAAAATCAGGATAAAAAATTCTGGGATTTAAAAATGGGAATACATACTGGTCCCGTAACAGCTACATTTTCAGGTAGGAAAAAAATATCTTACGAATTAAAAGGAGATACAGTACATATAGCAACACGAATGGCTTCAGCAAGTGAAGTAAGTCAGATAAACATTTCTATAATGACGTATGAGCTTGTAAAACAATACTTTGTTTGCGATTATAATGGTAAAATTCCGGTTAAGTACAAAGGAGATATGGAAATGTATTTTCTTAAGCGTATTAAACCGCCTTATTCCGAAAATAGAAAAAGAGGTAAAACTCCAAACCAAATAATGTGGAATAAATATCTGCTCAGACAATTTACTGATTTACAAGAAATTATTCTCGACAGACTTGAGAAAGAATTACCTTCCAGCTTATATTATCATAATTTTAAACATACCATTGATGTGATAAATCAAGCTGAATTAATTGGTTATGGAGAAGGTGTTGATGATGAATCTATTCTGTTGTTAAAAACAGCTGCTCTTTTCCATGATGCAGGACATATTATTGGTTATGATGAGCATGAATATAATGGCACACAATTAGCAAAAGATTATTTACCAAAATACAATTATACTCCTGAACAAATCGATAAGATTTGTGAATTAATTATGGCAACAAAGCTACCTCCAGCACCTCAGAATCTGTTGGAAAGCATTATGTGTGATTCTGATCTTGATTATCTTGGAAGAAGCGATTTTATACCCGTTTCGAATACTCTATTTAAAGAATTAAAAGAGCAAAATAAAATTGGAAGCTTAAACGATTGGAATAAAATTCAAGTTATGTTTTTATCGAAGCATCACTTTTTTACTAAAACAGGAAAGAACCTCAGAGAAGTAAATAAACAAATGCAAATTGAAAGAATTAAAACCCTGATTGAAGAGTAATTTTTAGCTTTCCTCCACTAAAATTAAATCAAAATAAACCGATAACATTTTTTTGTATTCGTGACCCTGTTCTAGGATTTCATCATCGTAAATACTATAATACCAAAAAACTCTAATACAAACATCCTTATTTTCACTTAGCTGATCAATTTTTGTAATAATATCATAGAATATTTTTGATGATGATGAACTTATCATCTTAATATTAAAGATAAAATCAGTGGTTTTATTTGGAGACTTTATGTATTCTTCAAGCCAGTCAATCACAGGTTTGTAAAAAATCGGTGCATTTTCAGGAATTGAAATACCTGAAAACTTTAATACTCCAGTTTCAGAATTCAGGTTTATTTCTGGAGTATCTTCTGTTGCATTAATATGTAGTAATTTCATTCCAATATTGGTTTAAAAATTTATTACACTTATAAAACAAGCTTTACATAATAATGTTTCAATCTAAAATTTTTATTTCAGTTCTTCTATTTTCAGCTCGACCTTCTTTAGTTTCATTTGAACTTATTGATTGTAATTCTCCTAACCCTTTATATTTCAGTCTTTTAGGACTAATATTATTGTTAACTAAAAACGAATATACTGATTTAGCACGATTTTCAGATAATTCCATGTTATAGTCATGTAATCCAACATTATCAGTATGTCCTGAAATTTCTATTTTAATTTGCTTATTATTAACTAAAAATGCCAATAATCTATTTAATTCAGTAAATGACTCTTGTTTAAGCTCATAGGAATCCGTTTCATAGAAAACATTCTTAAGAATAATTTTTTCGCCTTGCTTTATAGGATTTAGGGCAATATCTTTTAAATAAGGTTCAGAAATATCGAAGATTCCTTTAAGACTAAAATTATCTGAATAGAAAAGATATCCGCTCTTTGATACATTTAAAGCATAATCATTATTAGAAGGAATACATAATAAAAATTCACCTGTAACAGCATCAGATTCAGCCTGCGTTATAATTGAATCTGTTTTTAAATTTATAAGCTCAAAATGCGCCTGTAATTTTGTATTGTTTTCTGAATCAAATACATTTCCTTTCATATAAGATACAGGATTCGGTTGTGCCTCTTTATAAAGTTCAAATTCAAATATATCACGTCTTTTTCTATTAAGTCGGTCGGATGAAAATAATGCCCTATCACCTTTGGCACTAACAATTAAGCCAACTTCATCAAATGTAGTATTTATTGGGTAACCAAGATTTATTGCTTCATTCCATGTTCCTTCATTTCGTGTTACTTTAAATAAATCGCTACTTCCCATTCCTATCCGACCATTCGAAGAAAAATATAATGTTTGATTATCAGGATGTATAAATGGCGACTGTTCATCACCGCTACTATTAATGTTTTTGCCCGGGTTTATTGGCTTTGACCATTCGCCTGCTTTATTCTGTGTACTTATCCAAATATCTTTTCCTCCCAAACCTCCTTCACGGTTGCTTACAAAAAACAAAATTTTACCATCAGGAGAAATTGAAGGTTGTGCTTCCCAGTATTTTGAGTTTACGGGCGACCCAATATTCTCAGGTACAGACCATTCTCCATTTTCATTTTTACATTTGTATATATCACATCTACCTTTTCCATCTTCCCTATTGCATGCTGTAAAATACATTGTTCGCCCATCAACAGAAACTGTCTGTGCTCCCTCGTTTCCAATAGTATTCAATGGTTCTCCAATATTTTGAGCACCAAGCCATACATTGTTTTCTTTTTCACTAATAAAAAAATCTTCTTGTACACTTTTTAAATCTATTATTGGGTTTCTATTACCTATCATCTTTATTCCAACTTCGTTGTCAATTGGAATTAATCTGGTAAAAATAAGAGTTTTTTCATCGGCAGTTAAGCTTGGCCAGTATTCATCAAATTCTGAGTTTATACTATCTCCTAAATTCAAGGGATTAAACGGAACAGGATTATTAATAGCTTCATTAGCAAATTCACAGGTTTTAATTTTCTTTTTTGCCATTGACATTAAAGCTGGTTTTAGATTTTTAAAACCAAGGTATTTTTCAAAATGGTCTTTAGCTTCAATAAATTCGTTCTCTGTCATTTCAAGCAAACCCAAAGAATAATATAGTCCTGGAAAAAAATTCGGATTAATTTCAATTGATTTTTTATAAGAGTTAATTGCTTTTTTATTATCCCCATTTTCTAAATAAATTTCAGCAAGTACTAAATGTGCTTCGACAAACTCATCATCGCTTTTCAGCGCCTTCTCCATTAATATTACAGCACTCCCATAGTCCATTCTATCAAAGGCAGTAAGTGCTTCTTCATAAGCCTTAATTGCTTTTTTATTTGAAGATGTATAATTTCGCTGTGCATTGGAAATTACAGGCACTAAAAGTAAGGCTATGATAAAAAATATGATGTTTCGCATTAGAATCTATTTTAGTTAGACCATCTAAGATACGAAAAAAAGCCTTTATTAATTATGGAATATGCATAAACTTATGTGCCTGAAGGGATACATTCCATTTTGGGTAGGCTTTTACATAATCTACAATAGCAGGAATATTTTGTTGATATCGGCTCCATTCTGATTGCAAATAAAGCATACAATCTTTATCAACTTTTGATGCTGTTTCTTCAGCCCAATGGTAATCTTCATCCTGATAAATAATGACTTTTAACTCATTAGCAATTTGGTAGAACTCCTTTAGCGGCGGACTTTGTCGTTTGGGTGATAAACAAACCCAATCCCAAGAACCTGTTAATGTCTTTGCTCCTGCAGTTTCAATAAAAGTTTTAATATTATGAACTTTTAATTTGTCGGTGAGAGGTTTAAGATTAAACAAGCTTGGTTCGCCACCAGTTACAACAACAGCATTTGCTGCAGTTTTTAATGCATTAGCTACAATAGTATCAATTGAAACCAATGGATGCAATGCAGGATTCCAGGACATTTTTGAATCACACCATCGACAACCAATATCACAACCACCAATACGTATAAAATATGCTGCTTTTCCTGTATGATATCCTTCACCCTGTAATGAATAAAATTCTTCTACCAATGGTAGTTCCAATCCCTTTTGCGCTATAGCTTCATCAAAATTCTTCATCCCCGAAATTTTTATCGCCACAAAGGTAAAGTAATAATTTATTTTTATTGATAAAGAGGCTGTCCAAAAAACTCCTTTATTATTGTCTACACTTCGATAAACTCAGTGTGACAAACTACATATCTGGAAGTTGTCATATTGAGCCTGTCGAACTTCTCTCATGCGAAGCATAAATACGAACAGCTTTTTTTCTTTTTGGATAGCCTCTTTGTTTTCTTTAAATCATATTTCTATCAACATCTTTGTCTCCTCTTCCTGATAAATTAATAATGCTAACTTCATTTTTATTTTTGAGTAATTTCATAGCCAAAGCAATAGCATGAGATGACTCAATAGCCGGAATAATACCTTCTAATGATGAAAGTAACTTGAAAGCTTCTATAGCTTCTTTATCGGTTACACAATGATATTCTGCCCGATTAGATTCTTTTAAAAAGGCATGTTCTGGTCCTACTCCCGGATAATCTAATCCAGCAGCAATAGAATAAGTATCAATGGGATTCCCATCATCATCAGACATGCAATAAGAATAAGTTCCCTGAAAAACCATTGGTTTACCCATTACAAGTGTTGAAGCTGTTCTTCCGGGAATAAGGCCATCACCACCTCCTTCGGCCGAATAGATTTTCACATTTTTATCATCAATAAAACCGGAATATAAACCTATTGCATTTGATCCTCCTCCGACGCATGCAAAAATTGAATCAGGCAATCGATTTTCCTGTTCTAATATCTGTTTACGTGCTTCTGTTCCAATTACGCTTTGAAAAAACCGTACCATAGACGGATAAGGATGTGGCCCTACTGCAGAACCCAAAATATAAAACGAATCCGGATTTTCAATATAATATCCAAGTGCAGCATCTACTGCATCTTTTAATGTTGCTGTTCCCTGATCAGTTGTAATAAACTCTGATCCAAGAAGCTTTATACGATATGCATTAAGCTGCTGTCTTTCTGCATCCTTTTTACCCATAAAAATTTTGCATTTCATCCCAAATAATGCTGCAACAGTTGCCGTTGCAACACCATGCTGACCTGCTCCTGTCTCTGCTATTATTTCTTTAGCTCCCATATATTTAGCAACCAGAATCTGACCAATAGTGTTGTTTATTTTATGAGCTCCTGTATGGTTCAAATCTTCACGCTTTAAATAAATTTTACTTCCAACATAATCGGACAATCTTTGTGCATAATACAAGGGCGAAGGCCTTCCAACGTACTGGTTTAAATAATAATAAAACTCTTTTATAAACTCTTTTTTTTCTTTTAACTCATCAAATACTTCGGCTAATTTTAAGAGTTTCGGTTCTAAAACAGGCGGAACAAACATTCCCCCGAATTCTCCAAAATATCCCTGTTTAACTTCTTCAATTATTGCTGTTTGTTCTGTATTTATTGTATTAGTATTCATCTCTTTATCTTTTTTAAATTAATTATTTTTCATTTATCATTGTTAATAGATCTATTAAATCTGTAAGCACATATCTTTTAACAAATATGCCACAGAAACTCTATTCTTTGCCACCAAATTATATATTGATAATTAAACATTTCTCTAAATTTTTTTAAACAAAAAAGGCCGCAGGTAATAACCTGCAGCCTTGATAATATTATAAAATACAAAGTTAGATCATAATCCTGTTATAATGATTTATCATTTGCCACCACCAACATGTATTTAAATCTATCTTTATCATTTTTCTCTTTTATGTGCTACAAATATATGAATGTTTTTGGATATCCAAAATGCTTAATTAATATCCTTTAATAACAAAGTACCTTTTGAGTTTTGAATAACAATATCAAAATCGTTTAATAATTTAATGATTTGATCTTTTTCTGTTGAAGCAATAGCAAGTATTTTATCTGTACCGCTATGATCAATTGCATTTAGCACATAACTAACACTTAAATTATTTATATCCTGTGCCGGCTGATATGCATTTTCTTTTTCATGCTGTGTATTAATTTCCGAAATAAGATGACTATCAACCAAACTATAAATTATATCACGGACAGATCTGATTGGGATTTCGAGTTTTTTGCTAATTTCACTTGCTGTCATTGCTTTTTCACCAGTAGTAAAGTTTTTTACTAATAAATGAACAACCATTAATGTTAGAACTCTCCAGCTAAACGGACTTAAATTATGTGTATCAGGTTCAAATTCATATTTTTCGACATTTTGCACAGCAAATGAAATTTCGGCTCCAAACAGCACTATCAACCAGCTCATTTGCAGCCATATAAGGAATAATGGTAAAGCTGCAAAGCTTCCATATATTGCATTGTATTTTGATACTCCAACCTGAAAATGAATATATGCCCATTGTACAAAAACAAAAATAGTTCCTGAAATAACACCCGCAACAAATGCTGATTTAAAATTCACTTTTGTGTTGGGCATTACCATATAAATAATAGTTAATACCAGCCAAAATAACACATACGGAACTAATTTTAATAAGAAAGATATTAATGGGCTTATCATGCCAAGTAAGGCAACTTCAGAAGTAATTCTGGTTATTTGAGTAGTAATAAAAACATTTGAACTGGTTGATAATATAATTAAAACAGGAGCAATTAGCATCATTGAAAAATAATCGCTGAATTTGCGAAACCACACTCTTGATTTTCGTATTTGCCAAATTGCATTAAAAGAACTTTCGATATTTCCGAGCACTTTCATTACAGACCAAAACAAAACTGCAACACCAATACCTGCAATGATTCCTCCTTTTGTATTTTCCAAAAAACTATTTGCAAATTTTATTACCCAGTCGAGAACTTCCTGTTGCCCTGATAAATTTTCCATAAGTTGCTGCTGCAAATACTTATCGAAACCAAATCCTTTGGCAATTCCAAAACCCATAGCAACGACCGGAACTACCGATAACATGGAATAAAATGTTAAGGCTGATGAACGTAAACTGACCTTATCTTCATCGTATCCACGAAATGCCAAAAGCAATATTCTCAAAAACTTAATTAATATAACTTGGTATTTTGGCATCTCTTTAAACGAAATACGCCAAACATCCTTTTTGATAAAATCTAATACTTTTTGAAGCATAGCTTTGAATATTGGATTAGAATATAAAAATAAGAATTTATTACATTATACAATCATACAATGTAGAATTATAAGTATTTCTACAACAACTCAATTTCCTATTAAAATAAATGGAGACCAATAAAACGGATGTGAAAAATTTTCAGATTTGATTAAATTCAGTTTGGCATTCCTCAAAGGAGAACCATATTTATCCGAATTTTCGTTTATAATATATCTATAAAATTCTGTCATTAATAATTGTGTTGATTTATCAGAAACTTTCCAAAGAGATACACTCAAATTTTTAGCACCACTGTATATTAAAGCTCTACTTAATCCAATCATTCCCTCTCCTTTATACAATTTCCCTAACCCAGTTTCGCATGCCGATAAAACAACAAGTTCAGGATCAATTTCAATACTTAATATTTCATCTAAAAATAAAATATTGTCTTCATTTTCAGTTGAATCCTGCGCCAGAAGAATACCTGATAATTCAGGGTTTTTTGTATCTGCAAACCCATGAGTTGCAAAATGAATAAACTTATAATCAATCAGGTTTGTAGTTTTAACTTCGTTTTCATCTGCCGATTCGTATAGATTTACTTTTGCAGACATGTTATTCTGATCAAAAAGATTATAAATAGCTTTAACTTCTTCTTCTGTTCCAGGTAATTCTGTAATTATCATTCTATCTAAAAATCTACTTCTCACATTATTTGTATCGATAAAAGCCTGAATATTATTAAGTGTAGTAATAATATTCCTGTTTGTTTGATTTGTATTTGCATCAGAAAATACCGGAGCAAATGCAATAAAATCAAAAGGTTTCTCCTTAGCTTCTATGTCCTTAAAGCTATTATAGACAAGCCTTTCCGCGTAATTATATGTAATGTTATATTTCTTAATTAAATAGGGATACTCGGAATAACTTGTCCCTGCTTCCACTTCAGAAGTTAACAATGCTTCAAATGGAAAAACACTCAATTTGTGATCAGGAATAATTATAATATTCTCAATATTTTCTGGTAGATCCTGGGGTATTAACATTCTATACAAATTGTATCCATTCCTTTTGTAAAAAGAATTAAATCTTTTACTCTCTGGATAAATAAGTGAGTTTCGAAAATAATTCAGAGTATCATTAAAATACTCTTCAATTGGTATTGATCTAATTTCAAAATTATTTCTTGTGGTTACCGAATATAGATAGTAATTTACTGCTTCAAAATAGGATAAAATGCATGTATTTACATCTAATTCATCTTGCATATCTTTAATAGATAACGGACTAACATTGTATTTCAAATCATAATATTTCGGATAATTTTGTTCAAAATTTTTAGTTAATTCTTCATGTTTAATTGTTAATTCAAGCTTTGATTTATAGATCTCCGGAATTTCATCTTTGTTTGCTGAAATTAACTGTCTCTGTAAATAAGATAATTCATCGGTAATAGCTCTTTCTTTATTTAACAGGCTATCTGGTATTCCTGCAATTTTTTTGGCATTTATCTCATTCATAGTTTCGACAAGAATTAAAGACTTCCCCTTTTGTAGAAAATAATATGCATCCTTGAGGTATGAACTATCTTTTGTTGTTTCAAATAACTCCATACATAAAGCTGAAGCATTAGGATATATCTCTCCTAAAAATTCTGATAGTTTTAATTTATCAGATTCTTTTGTAATTCCCTTTCTGTATTCTGTAATTATGGTATCAGTGAGAAAATATAAATCATGTGCAGGGTATAAATATTTTATATCATTCGATTTTAAATACATCAAATCAAAAATTGATAATTTTTGTGAAGTTGCCCTTAAAAGCTCAAAATAATCATATGGAACTTCAAAATTGGGGCATTCCATATAACTAAGATCAGTATTTAGAATTTTATTATCATATTTAGTAACATCAGCCTTTTTATACTTAGGTAAATTTGCCACTAACGCGTGATGAAAAGATAATAAAGCCTTATCATACATTTCATTTTCAATAAATGCCAAACCATACGAAACATATGCACTGGCTACATAAGGATGCTTAATTCCAAAGTTATCTTTTCTTATTATTAATGATTTCTCAAAATATATAGACGAATTTATTAAATCTCCATTTTCATTATAAACAGTTCCCATATTTCCATAAACAATTGCTACAGAAGGACTGTTTTCTCCATAAAGTTTTATCCCCAATTGTTCAGCTTTTTTAAAATACCCATTTGCTTTTTCGATATCATTATTAAAATAATAATTAACTGCAAAATTAGAGTATACATTCATCAATGTTTTCTCACTTCCCTTATTTTTTAAAAGGATCTTTTCAGCTTTTAATAGATATTCTATTGCTAATTTATACTTTTTTTGTTGTGTTAAGGTTGAAGCAATATTATTATAGAATGTTGAATTCAAAATATGGTTTTTTCCAAATATCTTTTGGGCCAAAGAAATAGCTTTTTGATAATATTCAACTGCAAGCTCTTGCTGACCGGACTCATCATAATCATTACCTAAATTGTTAAACAAATCTATATAAGAATAGCTATATTCATTCATTGAATAATCCTGTAGTAATTCAAGTGCTTTTAAATGAAACTCAAGCGCTTTTCCAACATCTCCAAAGGCATAATGCAAGTTCCCCATGTTTAACCATGAATTTATCATATAAAAGTTTGTAGGAAGAAGTTTTTTTTGTTTTTTCTCAAAAACATCTTTCAGTATTAATTCCGCTTGCTTATAGTATTCCCTATTGTATAAAATTACTCCTATTAACTCATAACTATTTAGGTACTTTAAATGATCTTCTCCAAATTCTTTAAGGAATATTTCAGTAACTTCTTTTTGATATTGAAGTGCTAAATCATATTCCGATAAATCATAATAAAGTATCGCAATGTTTTCCATTGTATTTGCCAAATCAATATTTTTAATATTTTCTGCACTTTTTATAATCTCTAAAGCTTTTAAATATGCACTAAGGGCATTTTCTTTTTCGCCCAACATATCGTGCATAACACCAATATTATTGTAGCTATCACCAATCGAAGGATCATTAGGAGTTAATAATTTTTGTTTTAGTTCCAACGATAGATTAAGCTGTTTTAGAGATTCCTTGTAATCAGACATAAAGTAATTTGCAATTGCTATTTTATTATAATTATCGGCTAAATAGAAATTAGTTTCACCTACTTTGTCGATAATAATTTTTTGCGTATTCTGAAGCAATAGCAAACCTTTTAGTATTTTATTATTTCTAACATATGATTCACCCAAACCATTTGAAGCTTTAATATAACCAATAATATTACCTGCATTTTCATAAATTTCCTGAGCACGCAAATAATAAAATTCAGCACTATCGATAGAAAGTTCGTCTACATACCTTTCAGCTTTAGTAAGATATTCTGAAGCAATTGAAGTATCAGCAACTATAGGTTCTTGTGAATATACCTGAATTTGTATAAGACTAAATATGAACAGGCTAAAAAATGGAATAAGGTTGCTTCCGGTTATTGCATGTTTTCTCATGATATTTTTATATCAAAGTTACAAAGCTTATAACATGATGTCAATTAAACAGATAAAAATAAAAAAAGGATTGACTTTAAAAATCAATCCTTAATTATTTAATTTTAATTTCTACTCATATTTCAAAACATCTACAGGCTTTTTACGAGCAACTCTAATAGCATGATATAAAATGGTTAAAAATGCGATTGAAATGGATAATAAAATTGCAGTAATCCATGTACCGATTGATATTGTTGTATGATAAGAAAAATTTTGAAGCCAGTTATTAATAAAGAAATATGCTAATGGTAAAGCAATTACAATTGATACCAAAATAAACATGATAAACTTAACAGATAAAAATTTTATTAAAGTAAAATTAGATGCTCCAAGTACTTTTCGGATTCCAATTTCTTTTGTTTTTAGCTCTGCATTATAAGCAGTTATTCCAAACAAGCCTAAACAAGCAATAAATATGGTAAACAAAGTAAATGCTTTAAATAAGTTGCTCATTTTATTCTCAGACGCATATAAACTATTTAAATGATCATCAATAAAATTAAAGTTAATAATTGCATCGGGAACAATGGCTTGAATAGCTTTTTCAATTTCTTCCAAATTCTCTTTTACATTTCCAGGATTTAATCTAAAAATTACCTTACTTAAAGCCCACCCACGCATTTCATCGTTCATACAGTAATGCAATACAATTGGCTCAATAACTTGATGTAAGGATGCAAAGTGGAAATCTTCTACTACTCCTACTATTCGTCCATTACTTCCAAACATAGGATCAGCTTCCCAACCAATGGGTTTTTCCAGTTGTAAAACTTCTGCTGCTCTTTCATTAATAATAAATCTACTTTCTTGAGGTAAATCCTCTTTAACGTCATCTCCTTCAATAATATTCAATCCCATCGTACTTATATAATCTTTACAAACTCTTTGTACTCTTACGGTATGCTCCGATAACTCAGGATTGCGATTTAGTATCATAAGCATTTCTACGCTCAATCCATCTCCCGGCAAGTCTCCGCTGTAAGCTATACTTTCAATTGCAGGTAGTTTTTTTAACTCTTCTTTAAAGGATATTGAATTGTAGTAAATATGCTCTGCTAAACTTCCCGTTAAATTCACACTAACCAAATTCTCTTTATCAAAACCTAAATTTTT
>DAOWGM010000094.1 GCA_030637515.1 Bacteroidales bacterium | reverse complement strand
GATCTGTTTAGCTAATTGTTCACTTTGGTTTAAGTGTTGTAAGGCCAAAGTATATTTTTTTTGCTTTTTGGATAAGCGGCCCAGGAAACGCAGATTTTTCGACTCACTCTCAATATCCTCTTGTTGCTGAACTATATCAAGGGATTTTTTTATGACATCATTTGCTTTATCGAAATATCCCTGCTTTTCATATGCTAAACCCAGATTAGTATATGCTAATGATTCTAATGTAGTGTATCCATTTTCTTTTGCAATTTCGAGAGCCTGTTGGCAACATTGAATACTTTTCTCGAGGCTATCAATATTTTTATAGATGTTACCTAAATTAACTAATAAACCTGTTTGCGAGTAATAATCTTCTAATTGAATATAAAAGTTTAAAGCTTTTGTATTATATTTTATAGCCTTCTCAAAATTGTCCATTTCGTTGTATATAACAGCTATATTACCAAAGGTTCCGGCAGCAGCTCCAGCATTTCCTTTCTTTTCATATATTTCAACGGTTTCTAACAGGTATTTTATGGATTCGTTATAATTGCCTTTATAAAAGTTAATAACACCAATATTATTAAGTATATCAGCAATTTTTATACTATCATTGCATTTTTCCCAATACTCTAGTACCTGATGAAAACACTTTAAACCTTCATCCAGCTTCCCTGAGTTTGTTAAAGCATTTCCTTTACTTTGTATAAGCTTATTCAACAATTCTTCATTTTCATTATCAAGAATTGCAATACCTTTATCAAATAATTCAATTGCCTCCTTTGTATCACCTTTTAAATAATATACATTTCCAAGCCCGAGGTATGACTGAGATACTGTATTATCATCTTCAATTAATGCAAGCTGTAATGCTTGTTTCGCATACATTTCTGCAGTGTCAAGCGATTTTGTTCTGTAAATTTTAGACAGCTGGATTAAAAGAGATATTTTCTCTTCATCATCTGCTCTATTCAGATGATATTTAAGGCTGTCTATTTTATTGGCATGTAATGAAGCTGAACCTACAAAGAAAACGAAGAGCAGAAATAAAACTTTAGTAATATGGGAGGAAACTGAATTCAATATTTTCTGTTTTATCTTTTAAAGTGTGAAAAATCGCTTTTAAAATCAATATTCCTGCCACAAAACCACTAATGACTTTATTGCAAAGCGTACGTCTCTTAAGTTTTTTCTGTATCTATTATTCTTTCGACTTTTTTTCTGATAACTCAAGCAGAGATTGTAATGTCTTTGTAAGGTATTCTTCATACTTATTTACCATATCAATGGTAAGAGAGTTTGCTGCCACCCACATTAGTTTATTTTCATCATTAAGCTTTGTTACAAAAGTTAGGTTTTTTACCTTTTTCTTATGCGTAGTACGAAGGGCAATCCTGTTCTCGTTAATTATGCTTATGCTATTCTTACCTTCTTTAATAGAGTTTCCGCTATTTATTGTTTCAAAATTTGTTTTAACTTCATTTAACATAGTTTGAAAAGAATCTGGCAATTCCTGTCCAAAACTTGCTGTTGCAAATAAAATTAAACCAAGTGTTAATATTTTTTTTAACATTTTCATCTTATTATATTTTTTAGGGTTTTTTACAAGTATACAAAATAGGACATTTTTTATAGAAAAAGAAATTTTTAAGCTTTTCTCACATAATTAAAGGGATTCTTTAAATAGAAATTGTTTGTGTTTTAGTATAAGAATTTTAACCGATTCTTTATTAATTTGATTATTTCATCAAAAGATACTAACTTAATGAGGTCAAAAACGTTATAAATATTGACTTAAATCTAAATGTACCCTAATGTATAAGAACCTGTCATTTCTACTTTTAATTATTTTGTTTAGCAGCGGGTTATTTGCCCAAGACTGGAACGAAATTTATTACCTTGAAGGTGAAGCTCAGTATTTAGTTGAAGAAAACGAATATGAAAAGGCTATCGATGTTTATCGTAAAATGATTAAAGAGGTCCCAGACTATTCCTATGTTAAATACAAAATTGGTCTATTATACTTAAAAACAGACGATTTAAAAAACAGAGCAGTTGAACCTCTCGAAGAAGCATCTCAAGATATTGGTCTCGATTTTAACGCAAAATCTTTACGAGAAACTAGAGCACCAGCTGATGCTTTATTATATCTGGGTGAAGCATATCAAATACAAAACAATATAGACAAAGCTATTGAAGCTTATAATAAATTTAAAAATTTGATTACACCTAGTGATGAGAATTATTCAGTTGTAGAACAAAGATTAAAAACTTGTGAAAACGCATTAGCAGCATTTAAAACACCTGAACGTGTATCAGCTAAAAACCTCGGAGAGCCTGTGAACGACGAAAATTCAAACTTTGGAGCAGTTTTTTCGGGTGATGGGAAGGTTTTAGTATATACTTCATATACACGGAATTACATAGACAACTTTCTTGTAAGAAAAGAAAATGGTGTATGGATGAGCCCAAAAAAAATCAGTGAAAATATTAGTGGAAAGTTTTATTTGAAATCAAGTAGTATGTCATTCGATGGAGAAGAGCTATACCTTGCTACTGACGATATTGAACGAAACGAACTCTTTGTATCATATAAAGAAGGAAAAAGCTGGGGTGAAGCAGAAAAGCTTGGAAAAACAATTAATGATAAAAAAAGCAATGAAACTCACGCCTGCGTTTCAAAAGATAAAAACACGCTCTATTTCACTAGCGATAGAGAAGGTGGTCAAGGAGGTCTTGATATTTATAAAGCTATACGCGATGCTAAAGGTGGCTGGGGCGAAGCTGTTAACCTAGGACCAGAAATTAATACCGCTTTTGATGAAGAGACTCCATTCGTAACCTTGGATGATAAATATTTATTTTTTAGCTCAAAAGGACATAGCAGCATTGGAGGATTTGATATATTTTATATTGATTTGCAAAGCAAATCTGTAGCCGTTAATCTTGGTTATCCTGCAAATACACCTGGTGATGATTTATTCTTTGTGCCTGACAATTCATTAACATCAGGTTATATTTCAAGATATGACAACACTTCAAAAGGGAAGAAAGACATTTATTATTTATCTGTTCTGCCACCAATAAAAATAGCAGGAGTTATTAAAAATGCCAATAATAATGAAAATATTAATGATGGAAATATTGATGTTTCGATTATTGAAACAAAAACCAACAATTTAATTGAAACAATAAGTTCCTATAACGGAACCTTTAATCGAGAAGTTGCACCTGGAAAATATACCATTGCAATTAACAATGAAAATTTCGAGGTATTTACCAAAGAAATAGTTGTGCCTGAAGATTTTTCTGAAGCTGAATTTTTGGTTGATGTTGCATTAAAACCAATAGAAAAAGAAGAAGAGCTTGTTGCTGAAGTTATCGAAGACCCGGTTCAAGAAGTTATTCCAGCTGTTGTAACTCCTGCCATTGTCACCCCAGCTGTATCTACTCCTATTGAAGAAAAACCACAAGAAGAAGTAAAAGAAGAACCTGTTATCGAAGAAATTGTAGAAATAGTAGAAGAACCAGTTGTAGAAATTAAAAAAGAAGAACCAATTATTGAAAAAGTTGAACCTGAACCAAAAAAAGAAGTTGTAAAATACAAACCGACATCAAGATCAACTGCTACAAGTATAGAAAAAGCTTACTCTGTGCAATTAATGGCAATGAGAAAGCCAATTGATATCGGATACTTTAAAAATATAGATGGTGTTAAGCAAAAATTGTATGAAGATGGGTACTATCGTTACACAGTAGGAAACACAAAAACATATACAGAAGCACAAAAGCTGAAAGAAAAAATAATTAATGCAGGCTATAAAGATGTATTTATACGAGAAAATAATGTAGTTCCGAAGTATACTATTCAAATAATGGCTTTAATAATTCCTGTTAAAGTCGATTATTTCACAAACCTCTCTACTGTAGTTGTTACAAAAGGAGCTGATGACTATTACAGATATACTTTTGGTGATTATGGTGATTATACTGAAGCTAAACAGGAGCTTTTAAAACTCGCTGAATTAGGATATAAGAATGCTTATGTAAAAAGAAGCAATTAAAAATATATCTATAATAAAAAGGGAGCAGATATCTGCTCCCTTTTTATATTATTCGTATCGTAATGAATTAGCGGGATTTTGAACTGCCGCCCGATAAACTCTCCAAATTATTGTAGCAGCAGAAATAAAAAGAATTAGGGCAACTGGAATAGTAAAGCTCACCGCATTCGGGCTCATATATTTATTCCAAATACTACTCATTAGCATTTCAGACAAATAGTATCCTCCAACACATCCTAAAATTGTTGCAATAATGATTAAAATAGAAAATGGTTTTGTAATAATTACCATGATTTTGGATATTGAAGCACCCATTACTTTTCGTACACCTATTTCTTTTGTTCGATTTACAACATTCAAACTTACCAGAGTATATAATCCTATTGCAGAAAGGAACAGTGCACATATAGCAAGAAAAACAAACATAATTTTTATATTCTTATTAATTTGTTTTGCTTCTTCAAGTAACTCCTCTTGAAATCTACCTTCATAAGGATAGTTAGGTACTAATTCAGACCATTCGTTTTTTAAACTCTCATTTATTTCGTTTAGATTTTCTTTTGAGGTTCTTATAACAAAAGTTCTGTATTCCTCTTCCGGTGACAACCTATATATTAACGGTTCTATTGCAGCCCATGCGCCATAAAGATAAACATCATTTGATACACCAATTATATGCAATGGTAAAGTATCATTAACGTAAACTGTTTTCCCGATAGCATCTTTTAAACCAAAGTCAGATACAAATTTTTCATTTACAATGATATTATCATCCTCAATATCACCACCTTGGCTCTGCAAATTAAATCCCCGTCCAGAAGTAATTTTCACTCCCATTGCATCAAGATAATCGTGTCCAATATGCATAACACCTGTCTCAACTTGCTGTTCAAGATACTTTATTGATCTATTGTAATTTCCATAACCAATATGATAGTTTGTACCAGCATACATCTCAATTTTTGGATTATCTTTTATAACCTGCTCAAAGGGTTTGTAATCTTCAATATTATGCATTCCCAAAACAATGACATTTTCTTTATTGTATCCCAGATCGAGATTATCCTGAAAAAATGCATTCTGTGCGAACATCACCCCAGAAACAAGAGCCATAACCGAAGTAAAAAACTGAAATCCCAAAAGAAATCTCGAGAAACGATTTCTACCGCTGAGTTTTAATTTATCTCTGAATATTTTAACAGGATTAAATTTGCTAATATAAAAAGCAGGATATGCACCTGCCAACAATGACGTTAAAACCCACATTACCAATATGAATATTAACAATGATGGATTTTCTAAAAAATTCAAGCTTATTTCCATATATTCCCACATACTTGAATATTCAGGAACGAGATAACCAGCAATAAAAATCCCTAAAATCATTGCTATAAAACTAATTATCAGATTTTCACTTAAAAACTGAATAACAATATGTCGGCGTAATCCTCCAAAAACTTTTCTCAAACCAATCTCCTTTAATCTTTTACCAGCAAAAGAGATAGTTGAATTCATAAAATTAAATGCTGCTATTAATAATATAAATATTGCCATAATAGGTGGCGCTGCAACTGCTGCAGGATGGAAACTTGATCCTAACCAATTTGCCCAAACTTCGCGGTCATCTGCAATAAGCTTTAATGATTTTGTAAAGAAACTTGTTATTTTCCAGTCTTCACGTGCATCATTTTGCACATCTAAATATTGTTTTAGGCTTTTATTTATCTTAGGCAAATCTTCCTTATTTTCAACAAGTAAAAAAGTAGCTGCAACCCAATTATCCCATTTCTGATCATCAATCTCCCACATATCAATATAATTATCGATCTGTGTTAGAATCTCATGTCGGAAGCTGCTGTTTAGTCCAATATTTTTATATACTCCGGCAACTATAAATGATGTTTCTTCATCCTTATCATTCATTATTGAAATAACTTTCCCAAGTGGATCTTCCTCGCCATAAAAAATTTCAGCGATTCTTTCACTTACTAATACATTACCTTTTTCCTTAAGAGCATCTTTGTTTCCTTTTACAAGATCGATTGTAAAAATATCTGAATACTCAGGATCGGCATACCCAATTCTTTTGTTAAATATTTTCTCGCCATATTTAACGGGTGAGTATGAAGTAGCATATCTGCAAAGCTTCTGAACTCCAGTAATATCTTGTTTCAGCATTGGAGCTAACGCAAATGGAGTTATTCCATATTCCTGATGACGTTCCTGAATTTCACGTGTAATATTGATTTTATAAATATTTTCGTAATTCGCATGAGTTTTATTCCAATCGGCATCATATTTATTGTTTATAAAGGCTGTTAAACAAAGAGCAAGGGCTACCGACAGACCTAAGATATTCATACCTACAAAAAGAAAATTTTTCCACAAATATCGGAGTGAAATTATCAGATAATTTTTAAACATAATTTGACGTATTTAAGTAATTTTCATCAAAAATATTCAAAGAATATTACAACACCAAAAAAATTTAATCAGATGATATTTTTCTGTATTAAACTGATTAAAATATATTCTGAGTTGATTTATTCCCAATCTTTAAAAAGACGAGTAAGAATAATTTTTGTTGCATAAAAAACGCCATCTTAAATTTAAGATGGCGTTTAACATATATTTAGGTCTAATTTCTATAATGTTCTTTTTTCTTCAACTTCTTTATAGCCTTCTATAATATCACCTTCGTTTATATTATTAAAACCGTCAATATTCAAGCCACATTCGTATCCAGAAACAACCTCTTTAACATCGTCTTTAAATCTCTTCAATGATCCCAATAATCCAGTATAGATTACAATACCATCACGAATAACACGAATCTTTGTATTTCTGTTAATCTTTCCTTCTTTAACCATACAACCTGCAATTGTACCAACCTTTTTAACTTTGAAAATTTCTCTTACTTCTATGGTTGAAACAATTTCTTCTTTAATCTCAGGAGATAACATTCCTTCCATTGCATCTTTAACTTCATTAATAGCATCGTAAATAATAGAATATAATCTGATATCTATTTCTTCTTTTTCAGCTAATCTACGAGCATTCAATGATGGGCGAACTTGGAATCCAATAATAATGGCATTTGATGCTGCAGCTAACAGAACATCCGATTCTGATATCTGACCAACACCTTTATGTATAATATTTACCTGAATTTCTTCAGTACTTAGTTTTATTAATGAATCAGATAGTGCTTCAATAGATCCATCCACATCACCTTTAACAACAATATTAACTTCCTGGAAATTACCAATTGCAATACGTCGTCCAATCTCGTCAAGAGTAATATGCTTTTGAGTACGCATACTTTGTTCTCTTTGCAATTGTTCGCGTTTATTTGCAATTTCACGAGCTTCTTTGTCGCTCTCCATAACATTAAACTTGTCACCAGCTTGTGGTGCACCATTTAACCCAAGTATTTGAACAGGTGTTGCCGGACCAGCTACTTCAATTCGCTTTCCTCTTTCATTATACATTGCTTTTGCATGACCAAAATAACTTCCAGCAATAACAACGTCTCCAATTCTTAGCGTTCCTGATTCAACCAAAATAGTTGATATATAGCCTCTTCCTTTATCAAGCTCTGACTCAATTACTGTTCCGTTTGCTTTTTTATCCGGATTTGCTTTTAACTCAAGCAATTCAGATTCAAGCAATACTTTTTCAAGTAATAAATCAATATTTTCACCTTGTTTAGCTGAAATATCCTGTGACTGGTATTTTCCTCCCCAATCTTCAACAAGATAATTCATTTGAGATAATGCTTCTTTTATCTTTTCAGGATTTGCTCCTGCTTTATCAATTTTATTAATTGCGAATATAATTGGAACACCAGCTGCACTCGCATGATTTATAGCTTCAACAGTTTGTGGCATCACATTATCGTCTGCTGAAACAACAATAATGGCAATATCAGTAACCTGAGCACCTCTGGCACGCATTGCAGTAAATGCTTCGTGACCCGGTGTATCAAGGAAAGTTATTGTTTTACCATCTTCAATCTCAACACTGTAAGCACCAATGTGCTGTGTAATTCCTCCCGCTTCACCAGCAATTACATTCGCTTTTCTTATATAATCCAGTAATGATGTTTTACCATGATCAACGTGTCCCATTACTGTTACAATAGGAGATCTTGGTAATAACTGATCTTCTGTATCTTCAATTTCTTTAATTGCTTCCTGAACCTCAACACTAATAAACTCAACTTGAAAGTTAAATTCATCGGCTACAAGCGCCATAGTTTCAGCATTAAGTCTTTGATTTATTGACACCAACAAACCAAGATTCATACAAACTGAAATTACATCTGTTGCAGGAACTTCCATCATACTCGCTAACTCATTAACAGAAACAAACTCTGTTACTTTTAATGTTTGCTTGTCAATTTCAATCTGCTCCTGTTCTTCTATCTGCTTCTGACTAACTGCTTCTCTCTTGTCTCTTCTGTGTTTTGAAGCTTTTGATTTACCCTTAGTTGTTAAACGTGCAAGAGTATCTTTAATTTGCTTCTGAACATCTTCCTCACTTACCTCAGGACGTAATTGTCTTTTCTTTTTCTTCTTTCCTCTGAACTGATCTCCTGCTGTTTTTTCAGCTGGTTTACCTGCCTGTCCTTCTTTCTTAGTTACGTCAACCTTACCTTTATCTTTATGTATTCTCTTTCGCTTTTTCTTTTTATTTTTCTGATCATCAGATGACGCAACAGGTTCTTTCTTCTTCTCCTTAGGTGGAGGTGGTAAATCAATTTTTCCAACAACCGTTGGTCCTGTCAATTTCTTTATTTCAGATTTATACAGTTCCGGTTGTTTATCTTTAACCTCTTCAACTTTTGGTTGCTCAACCTGTTCTTCTTTCACTTTTTCAGCAACGGCTGGTTTTACTTCCTCTTTTTTTGGCTCTTCTTTTGTTTTTGGTTTTTTTGAAAAATCAGCAAGCTTCTGTTCTTCTCTTTGTTTCTTGGTTTTTTTGTCTGGTCTTGTTTTTTGGTTTATGGAATCAAGATCAATTTTTCCTATAACTTTAACAGGCTGATCTGGCTTTTCCTCATCTGTTTTTTCCTCTTCCTTTTCCTTTTTCTCTTCCTTTTTCTCTTCTTCTACAGGAGTAGGCTCTTCTTTAATCTGTACAGGTTCTTCTGGAGAATCTTCTACTTCCTCTTCAGCAACTTTTTCAGAAGCTTTCGTTATTCCGGATGAACTCATATCCTTAATAATTACTTCTTCTTCTGCTTCTGCAGGTTCATCTGAACTAGAATCCTCTTCTTCAGCTTCCGGAATATCATTTATTGAAACTGTCTCGTTTCTTCCATGCAACTGATTCAGATGCAATTTTTCCGATTCCTTTTTCACGTTCAAATCAGAACTATATTCCCGAACCAATAAATTATATAACTCAGGTGCTACTTTTGTGTTCGGATTTGAATCAATGTTGAATCCTTTTTTATGCAAGAATTCAACAATAGTTGAAATTCCAACATTAAATTCTCTTGCTGCTTTACTAAGTCTTGTCGCTTTTTCTGTTCCCATATTATGTAACTAAGCCTTTTTTTTATACCAAAAAACCAAATATATATTATCTAAAATAATAGCCTTAATCTATTCAAATTCTGAATTTATTATCCTTAATACATCATCAACTGTTTCTTCTTCAAGGTCAGTTCTTTTTATCAGATCCTCTCTTGTTAATTCAAGAACACTTTTTGCTGTATCACACCCAACTGCTTTTAGCTCGTCAAGTATCCAGCTTTCAATTTCGTCAGCAAATTCATCAATACTAACATCTTCATCATCTTCTCCTTCAGTTTCGCGATAAACATCAATTTCATAACCTGTCAATTGACCTGCTAATTTTATGTTTAACCCTCCTTTACCAATTGCCAAAGAAACTTCTTCAGGCAACAAGTATACGTCGGCTCGTTTTCCATCTTCATTTAATTTGATAGAAACAATTTTCGCAGGGCTTAATGCTCTTTGTATAAATAGTTGTGTATTGTTAGTGAAATTAATCACGTCAATATTTTCATTCTTAAGCTCTCTAACTATACCATGAATTCTCGAACCTTTCATACCAACACAAGCTCCAACAGGATCTATTCTTTCATCATATGATTCAACAGCCACTTTTGCTCTTTCACCAGGAACTCTTACAATTTTCTTAATAGTAATTAATCCATCAAAGATTTCAGGTACTTCAAGCTCAAATAATCTTTCAAGGAACACCGATGATGTTCTTGATAAAACAATTAAAGGATTATTATTTTTCATTTCTACACGAACAACAACCGCTCTAATTGTATCGCCTTTTCTGAAATAATCTGAAGGTATTTGCTCTGTTTTAGGCAGAATTAATTCATTGCCTTCATCGTCAAGAGTTAAAATCTCTTTCTTCCAAACTTGATAAACTTCACCTGTAACAATATCTCCAATCTTATCTTTATATTTTTCATAAATATTGTTTTTCTCAAGATCCAGAATACGATTTGTAAGGTTTTGTCGAAGTGCAAGAATAGCTCTTCTTCCAAAATCAAGAAGTTTAACTTCGTCGGTTACTTCTTCACCAACTTCATAATCCTCATCAATTTTCTTAGCTTCAGTTAAAGTTATCTGAAGATTTGCATCTTCAATTTCCTTATCCTTAACAACCTCGCGATTTCTCCATATCTCAAAGTCACCCTTGTCAATATTTATAATAACATCAAAGTTCTCGTCTGTTCCGTATTTCTTCAATAATAAATTTCGGAAAACATCCTCAAGAACAGTCATCATTGTTGCACGATCAATATTCTTTAGCTCTTTAAATTCAGAAAACGTGTCGATCAAATTCAAATTTTCCATTTTGTTTTATATGTTTTTCTTTTTATTTAAATTTTATAATAATCTTAGTTGCTTTTACCTGATCAAAGAGAAAAGAATGTTTTTCCACTACATTCTGCTTTTTCTTTTTCCCTTCAACTTTAACCATTTTTAATTCTTCTATTTCAAATCCATCATCTGTTACAGATGAAAGAATCCCTTTTATTTTAATTCCCTCGTTTGTTAAAGTTTCAACTTCTTCGCCAAGGTTTTTTCTGTATTGCTGAATAACTTTAAATGGTTCTGACAAACCTGCAGAAGCAACTTCCAACTCGAAATCATCTTTATCTCTGTCAAGTTTACTTTCAATTAACCGACTAACTTCAACACAGTCGGTTATTGAGAAGCCATCGTTACTATCAATTTCAATATTAATCTTATTTGAAGAACTTATTTTTATTTCAACAATAAAAGCATTTTTTTCTTCTATAAAACTTTCAATTATATCTTGTATATCTTTATTACTTATCATCTTCCTGATTAGGTAAAAATAAAGGGGACTATGGTCCCCTTACTCAATCATTCATGTTTCAGGCGCAAAAATATAAATATTACCTGAAAACACAAAATTATTTGCCTGAAAATTAGGGGTTTTTCTAGTTTAAACATCATTTTAAGCTATTTTATAAGTCTGTGAACCAATTTAATTCATATTATTTCCTTAATTTCTTGTATTTTTGTTTGTATAAACCTTGATATCTGTGAAAAAAGCCCAATCAAATAAAAGAAAGATTGTAAACGATCCTGTTTACGGATTAATTAATATGCCATCGGAAATTATTTATGATATAATTGAACATAAATATTTCCAAAGATTAAGAAGAATTAAACAGTTAGGACTAACAGATTATGTATATCCAGGTGCTGTACACACTCGATTTCAGCATACACTTGGAGCAGTTCATCTTATAAGTTCAGCAATAACTGTGTTAAGGACAAAAGGCACATCAATAACAGAAGAAGAAGAAGAAGCTGTTTCTTTGGCAATTCTTCTTCATGATATTGGTCACGGACCATATTCACACACACTTGAGCAAATTATTGTTGAGAAATACAACCATGAAGAGCTTTCTTTACAATTCATGGAGGCTCTTAATGAGGAATATAGCGGGAAATTGGATCTGGCGATAAAAATATTTAAAAATCAATATCATAAGAAATTTTTGCACCAACTGGTTTCGAGCCAATTGGATGTTGACAGACTAGATTACTTAAGAAGAGATAGTTTTTATACAGGTGTATCAGAAGGTGTAATTGGTTCAGACAGAATAATTAAAATGCTTGATGTTATAGACGACGAACTTGTTATTGAAGCAAAAGGTATTTATTCTGTCGAAAAATTTCTGATTGCTCGCTGGTTAATGTATTGGCAAGTTTATCTTCATAAAACAGTTGTGTCGGCTGAACAATTATTGCTAAAGATTTTTAAAAGAGTTAAGTTTTTAATATCTGAAAACAAAGAAGTCTATTTAACTAAAGAATTAAAATATTTTCTAAATAACCCACAGCTTGATATTTCAGATGCATTAGCAATGCTTAATAATTTTTCAGCAATTGATGATACAGATATTATTGTGCTTATTAAAAACTGGGCTGTTAACGACGATAAAGTTTTATCGGAACTCTCCAATAAATTAATTCATCGGCAATTATTTAAAATAGAGATTCAGGATACTCCTTTCGATCTTGAAAAAATTTCAAAACTTTCTGACAAAGCCTCTAAATTGCTTAATTTGAATAAATCTGAAATACAATATTATGTATTTACTGATCATATTAGTAAAAATGCATATAGTGCTTTTGACGATAAAATTCACATTTTGTATAAAGATGGTTTAATGAAGGACGTTGGTGATGCATCTGACATTCTGAATACAGCAATGCTATCAAAAACTGTCAAGAAATATTTTTTATGTTATCCCAAAGAAATTATTTGAATCTGATTTTTATATACTATTTTTGCATTTAAATCTTAAACACCGCATAAACATGGAATTTACAGCTAAAGCAATTGCAGAATTTTTAAATGGTGAAGTTGTTGGAAACCTGGAAGTAAAAGTAAACAATGTTGCTAAAATTGAAGAAGCAAAAGCTGGAACACTCGCATTTTTGGCAAATCCAAAATACACTAAATATATATATACTACTGAAGCATCAATTGTCCTTGTTAATAAGGATTTTGAACCTGAAGATAAGATTCCTGCAACTTTAATAAAAGTAGAAAATGCTTATGAAAGCTTTGCTAAACTTCTTGAATTAGCAGAGCAAGCAAAACCTGTAAAACAAGGAATAAGCTCACTTGCATTTATTGAAGAATCGGCAAAAATTGGTGCTGGTGTTTACATTGCTCCTTTTGTTTACATAGGCGAAAATGCAGTTATCGAAGATAATGCTAAATTATTTCCTCATGTTTTTATTGATGATAATGTTGTTGTTAAGAAAAATTCAACATTAAATTCAGGTGTAAAGGTTTATCATGAGTGTGTTATAGGTGAGAATTGCATTATTCATGCAGGGGCTATTATTGGTTCAGATGGATTTGGATTTGCTCCTGACGAAAACAATGTTTACCGAAAAATACCACAACTGGGAAATGTTCTTATCGAAGATAATGTTGAAGTTGGATCAAATACAACTATTGACAGAGCTACAATGGGGTCTACATTTATTAAAAAAGGGGCCAAACTTGATAATTTAATACAAATCGGACATAATGTTCAAATAGGTGAAAATACTGTAATGGCTGCTCAAGCTGGAATTGCAGGCTCAACAAAAATTGGTAAAAACTGTCAATTTGGGGGCCAATCAGCTGCTGCTCCACACATACAAATTGCAGACGGTGTACAAGTTGTACCACAATCAGGTATTCCAAATACAATAAAAGAAGAAGGAAGCATTGTTATGGGAACTCCTGCATTCAATATTAGAGAATTCCAAAAATCATTTATTGTTTACAAACAATTACCCGATTTATATAAGAGAGTCAAAGAATTAGAAAACGAATTAAAGAAGCTTAAAGGGGAATAGGAACCTTTTTCTACTTACTGTTTTTATTATATTCGAATTTCTTTTAACGGAATTCACCTCTTTTTTTGTAACTTGCGACGATTTTTTTTATCATTGATACCGAATTAAATAAAATTGACATGTCGCAAATGCAAAAAACAATAAAAGAATCTGTCTCTTTAACAGGAAAAGGTTTACATACAGGATATGAAGTTCAAATAACATTTCATCCTGCACCAATAAATCATGGTTACATGCTTAAGCGTACCGATCTCGAAGGTAATCCGCTTATCACCCCAATTGCTAACAACGTGGTTGAAACTTCAAGAGGTACAACTCTAGAAGAAAATGGTGTTCAAATACATACTATTGAGCATGTTTTAGCATCTTTAGTTGGTTTAGAATTGGATAATATTCTAATGGAGTTTACTGGACCCGAAGCACCAATTCTTGATGGCAGCTCAATAAAATATGTTGAGGCACTTAAAAAAGCTGGAATAGTTGAGCAGGAAGCAGAAAAAAACTATTATGTAATTAAAGAACGAACTGTTTTTCGCGACGAAAAAAATAACATCGAGTTAGTAGCATATCCTGACGATCATTTTTCAATTGATGTTATGGTTGATTACAATTCAAAAGTGCTTGGTAATCAATATGCATCATATCATCCTACACATGATTTCGAAAAGGAAATTGCTCCTTCGAGAACGTTTGTATTTTTTCACGAACTTGAACTCCTTTTAAAGCATAATTTAATTAAAGGTGGCGATTTGCAGAATGCAATCGTTATTATGGAAAATGAAGTTTCGCAAGATGAACTTGACCGTATGGCTGATCTTTTTAACAAGCCTCATGTAAAGGTTAAAGAAGGAATCTTAAATAACGTTGATTTACGTTTTAGCAACGAACCTGCGCGACATAAATTGTTAGACATCATGGGCGATTTGGCTTTAATAGGTCAGCCTATTAAGGGTAAAATTGTTGCATCACGCCCAGGGCATTATGCAAACACTCAACTTGCGAAAGTCATTAAAGAAAACATTAAAAAGGAATTATCAAGAGTTGCCATTCCTCAATACGATCCAAATAAAAAACCTGTTTACGATATTAATCAAATTAAGGGTTTATTGCCTCACAGATATCCTTTCCTTTTAATTGATAAAATAACTGAACTAAACGATACCTCAGTTATAGGAATTAAAAATGTCACCATGAATGAAAACTTTTTCATGGGTCACTTCCCTACCGAACCAATTAT
>DAOWGM010000166.1 GCA_030637515.1 Bacteroidales bacterium | reverse complement strand
GGTTAATAGGTCAATTGAAGACATTTGTAAAATATTTCTGCGTGAATTCAATTCAAATTAGTAGATTTGCGTTATAAGCACAGATGAAGAAAACACTTTTAATATTGCTGTTAATAAGTATTTTCCCGGATACTCAACAAATTCTTGCACAAAATCCGCTGTGGACAGACGGAACAGCATTTACAGTGCCTGAAAAAAAGTTGGAGATCAGTTTATTCAGGCCTGCAAAATATGGCTTTACAAAAAAAGATGAGTTTTCGGCACATCCCATAGGTTTTTTTGTGATGCCTCATGTATTTTATAAACGCAGGTGGATGAAGTTTAAGATCTTTGATCTGAAATTTATGATGTCATCACGTCACGGTTTGTATTATCCGTATTTTGCACTTAAACTAAACAGAAGACTGTCTTTCGATTTCAGTGAGTTAGTTCCCGAAAACGCACCTATACCTCACTGTCTTGCCCTGCAAAATGAAATTATTGTAAGCCATTTTTTACAAAACCCCTCTCATTGCAGTTCAGGAAACTATTTAATAACCGGACGATTAGGTTTTAAATATGCATTTAAATTCAGTTCTTTTGAACATCCCTTAATCTATCAATCAATTTTATACAGAGAAACTGTAGTGTTAGTTCCGGGATTAGTTTGGTATGCAGGTGCAGATTTAGACGGACACCTTAATTATATGTTCAACTATTTTGTCGATCTCGACTTCTATTCATACGGATTTATTAATAATTGGGCAATTGAAAGTAAATTGGGTATTATGGGTTACAAAGGAAAGCATCTTAGTGCCTTTGCCGGATTAAAACTGGGCTTTTCAACCATACCGGAAAGGAACCGTTTTCTTATAATGCCGATTGCCGGGGTTTCATATATTTTGGATTTCAGAAAAAGAACAAAACACGGAACCGGACTTTTTAAAAAACAAATCTTTAAACACGATAATTCGTTGGACAGAGATGATAAATATTACGAAGATCTTGACAAACGGGAGAATTTAAAGGACTCTATCTATTGAGGTTCTACTGTTATTTTGATGATAATTTTATGTTTTTGAACATTCAAAATATATTTAGAGTGAAATGAATAAATGCTTAAATGCTGTAATGCTTAAATAAAAAGTTAATTGCAGAAATACATTTTCATATTTAACAAGCCTTATGATATTTTCGTCTGTTTATTAATTTGAAATATTGAGTCCACTTCGAAAAATCAAAATTTGAATAAAAATCGGTCTGACGGATTTCTTAATTAACTGAAAATAAGACATTGAACATATTCGATTTTACAAATATATCCGTCTGACCGGTTTTTGGAGCAGACTCAATATTATTATCTACATAAAATCTAATTTACAATTGAATTTATTCCCCTTATAAAATCCTGTTTATCAACGCTTCAGCAATTATCAGATCATTCTTTGTTGTGATCTTTATGTTCTCCGGATTTCCTTCAATTAGATTTATTGTAACACCCAATTTCTCAACAACTGTGGCATCATCAGTAAAAGATTCTTCATATTCTGAACTGTATGCTTTTTTCAAAAGTTTGCTCTCAAAGGTTTGCGGGGTTTGTATCTCTTTATAATCGTTTCGGTTAACTGCAAAGGTTTCTAAATCTTCAATTCTTCTTAATGAAAAATAAATATCCAAAGAAGCAATTGCATTTCCTTTTAAACGAGCAGTTTCATATGTATTCTTTATGGTTTTGCCTGACACCAAAGGCCTTACACCGTCATGCACAGCCACAAGGCCGACATCTTTAACTTCTTGTAAAGCATTTTTTACAGAATAAAATCTTGTTGTTCCTCCTTTAACAACAGTATGCTTTATTGTAAACTTATGCTTATCACAAAGGCCTTTCCAATATGATATAAACTCTCCGGGAAGACTGAGAATAATGTTCAGATCATTACTGTAATTAAAGAACCGTTCAATACTGTGCATTAAAATCGGTTTCTCTTTTAAAAGGAGAAATTGTTTCGGTGTATCCGATTTCATCCGGTTACCTGTTCCGCCGGCAGTTATTATTACATAATTTTTCATAAACAACGGATAATGGTTTTTGGTTGGTTAACGTTCAGTATATGGCAAGTAGGGCAGTAGAAAGCGATAAACTTTCAGATTTGCACTGAGCCAAAACGTTATATTTTGTTATTAATTTTTTCATCTCTTAAATGCCAAATCAACGATTTGGCGGTGTTTGTAAATAGCACTGAACTTTCTTAAAACGTGAAATGCCCTATTTGCTATATATAGTGTTGAACTTAGTTTTTAAAGTTTCTTTCTGTAGAAGTGTTTGTAAAAACCATTCTCCTTTATTGAATCTAGTTCCTCTCTTAATGTCTTGTTTCCATAATCGTCTGAATCAATTCCTCTAAGACTTATTATAGTTGGAATCGAACCATTCGATATTCTTATTTCTTTGGGTAGTTTGTCCCCATTCTTACTTAAATGAATAAAGGTAGCTTTATCTAAAAATTCTTTACTCGAACTGTTAAGTTCCTTTAAAGTTGATTGAATAAATTTCAGAACATATTGACCGTATTCAATTGCTTCATCAGATGATGGGATGTATCCTTTGTGAATAACCTTGTTTCTAAATGAAGACTTTTTATCATCCCAATTAGTAGGTTGACCTTCTTGTAACCGGAGAGCAAAATATGCTCCGAGTTGTCGCTCGGATTGATTAGCCATTTGTTTCCATATTTTTGTAAAATCATCTAAACTTATTGTGTTTCTTAGAGAAGTAACAAGGATATAATATTCAATAAACCTTTCCAAAGCCCCTGAATAACTGGAGACAGCTTCCTTTGTATATCCGTCATTTAATGCCATTGATGCTAGATCGAATAGAATTTGAAATTTCTGTTCTTGTAATTGTGTATATGTCTGGTGACCTTTTGGACAGACAAATTTATGTATATTTTCATTGTCAAGTTCTACTTCATAATCAATATCAGAGTTTAATTCTTTTTTTAACTTTTCATAAGCTTCCTTTGATTGGTCAGTTTCTTCGAAACAAACCCAGCAGAATGATGAGATACCAATTTTCATACTATTTACTATTAGGTTATTTTTAATTAAG
>DAOWGM010000182.1 GCA_030637515.1 Bacteroidales bacterium | reverse complement strand
CAATCGGAATCTTTTTAATTCTTTCTCCATTCCAGATTTTCTCAGTATCCTTTGAACCAAATGAAATAATCATACTCTCCCTTTACATTACTAACGTCAAAGGTAACTATTTTGTTTCGATTCTGCAAATCTTTTTTTGAAACATTTGGAAAAATGCACCACAACGATGCTATAAAAAGAATTAAATATTTACTTTGCTTTCATCTATATTTTTTGTAATTTTCATCAACTTCCTTACATACAAAAAATAAAATATCATGACAAATCAGAAGAAAACCAAAGGTAAAATAGCTATCCTAACAGGTGGTGGTGATGTACCCGGCTTAAATCCAGCAATAAGAGCTATTACAATAAGAGCTTTAAGAGAAGGTTTTGAAGTAATTGGCATACGGCGTGGATGGATGGGTTTAGTTGATATGATAAGAGACAAGAAAGCCGATAATTCAGATTTTTATGAAATCTTAACAGAACACAGAGTTAATAAAGCCGGACGCTCAGGAGGAACCTTTTTACATTCATCAAGAACAAACCCCAGCCGTGTAGCCAACTGGAACGTACCGGAACATTTAAAGGAAAAATATAATAAACCAAGAAACGATTTAACACCCGAGGTTCTTAAAAATCTTGAGTTTTTAGGGATCGATTATCTTATACCTATTGGCGGCGATGATACTTTAAGTTATGCTGTAAGACTTTATCGCGAAGGTGTAAAAATAGTAGCTATGCCTAAAACAATGGATAACGATGTTCCGGGCACAGATTATTGCATAGGTTTCAGCACTTGTATAACCCGTACTATTCAAATAACAAATAATTTACGTACAAGTGCAGGCTCTCACGAACGTTTTATGGTTTTAGAAGTATTTGGCAGGTATGCCGGTTTTACTGCTATGTTACCTACTATGGCAGGATCGGCTAACCGCTGTGTAATTCCTGAATATAAATTTAATATTGAAAAACTTACCGAACTACTTATAGAAGACAGGATGAATAATCCCAGTAATTACTCGGTAGTATTAGTCTCTGAAGGTGCTATGTTCGAAGGAGGAGAAATGGTTTTTGAAAATGAAGTTAAAGATGCCTATGGCCATGCCAAACTAGGAGGAATCGGCGATTTAATTTCTGCTAAACTTAACGAATATTCAGCCAATTCTTGTAAAGGCCGGCCGGTTGGTGTTATTAACCAAAAACTTGGTTATTTAGTTCGTGGTGGTGATCCCGATGCTATTGATTCAATTGTACCAATGGCTTATGGTAATTTAGCTTTAGACTTGATACTAAAAGGAATTCATGGCAGATTGGTTGTACTAAAAAATGGCAGGTACGATAATCTTCCTATTGAAGTTATTGTAGGTTCAAAAAAAGTAGTTAACCTAAGCAAGTACTATAATATAGAAAGATTAAGGCCTTTCTATAAGAGTTTTGAATTACAACCATTATTTATAATGACAAGCGAATGATTAGTGTTTGATTCAGAAAGTGGGCGCAATAATTTGAGACTACGGCAAAACAAAAAAACATGAATTATAAAATTATTATACTGGTATTAAGTGGATTATTAAATTTGGTGATTTTGCAAGCGCAAGATTTAATTTCTATTGATTATGAATTCATTAATTCCATTTACCAAAATCATGTTAAGAAAGATTTGAATTATTATTATATGTATTATAAACCCATTGAGAACAAGTTTACCGATGAAATAAAGGACTCTTTATCAAATTATCTTGATGATTCAGAAATTCTTGTGATTAAAAAACAATTTGAATTCACTGTAAAAGATTACACATGGAATCAAGAATTCTTAAACAATTGTAGAGTAATCCAAAATGAAAAGAAGAGAGAATTGCAAGACAAAAACACCTGTATTTCTGTTATTTTAATTGATTCTCTTACGGGAAATCCTGTGAAAGACAATAAGAAAAAGAACCTGATTCCTAATGAAGAAAAGCAATTCTACTATTTTACGAAACCTGTATGGAATAGTGATAAAAGTATAGCGATTTTTGGGACAGAAATGGATGAAGGGAATCATGGAGAAATTAGAACATATGTTTACAAAAAAAAGAATAATAATTGGATAATATTAACAGAATTGCAAGGAATTGATTGGATGAAACAATAATTACAGCGCACACACAATACACAAATTGCATAGCCAGTAATGTGATGGTTTGGGGAATTTTATTAGCTTTATTCTCGAATTAATAATTTAAACGAATAAAAACGCTACGCATCTTATGCAAACCGTTTTCATGAAAACAATACAAAGCTAACCTAGATAAACTGGAAATTACAAAACTCAATCTAGAATTTCTTTTTCTCGATCAATTTTCCATCAGCATCATAAAATTTCCATGTACCAACCTGTTTATCATTATCAAATTTACCTTTAAGCTTTACTTCTCCATTTTGATAATACTCTGTATATTTCCCTGTTTTGATACCGTTATTTACTTCTACTTCAATTTGCAAGGTACTGTCGCTGTAATACTCAAAATGCTTTTTGGCAGTTAAATCAATTATTACAATATCTTCAATCTCAAATGGATTAACATATTCATTTTTTATCGAACTTTGAATTGCATTAAGATTTTCTATATCAACATCTACTTGTGTATATTCTTCTACTACAGGTTTACGTTCTTTAATATCAATTAACTCATTAGCATACAAACTATCATCAGAAAACAAAACAAGTTTTGTTTGAAATAGCTCTTCTTTTGATTTCATATCCAAAGCTACAAAGGGTATTTTTTGGAAAAAACTCATGTTCTTATTTAAATCATTTTTAAGCTTACCTGTTGTTGTTTTTGTATATGAACTTACAGAAAAAGGCACATTAGCAAAAGCAAAAACATTTGATTTTGAGTCGAAATTTTTCTTGTAAAATTTCTGAAAAGTATCCCATTGTTTTAATGTTTCATCTTCCTTATAATCAGATATCAAATCTTTTAACGACTGCGGATGATTACTAAACACAACAAAATCTTCAATTATAGTAAAATATGGTTTATCCATTTTAAGAAATGCCTTACCAAATAGCAATTTAATAAGGCCGGTTATCTGCAAATAATTAATATCGTAACCTTTATATTCAATTGTAGTAAATTTCGCCGGTGTTTTCTTTTCTATTTGATGATTTATAAATTCCAGATTTTTAATAGCCGATCTTCTGTTTTTTGCTTTCATTATTAAAAAGAACTCATCTTGCATATTTTTATGTCGTGGCTCAATCGAAAAAATGGTAATTTCATCATCAATCCAATCAATAAAGTTTTCCTGAATATCAATATCCAATTTTCTTTCAATCTTATTATAATTATCCAGATACTCTTCATGCATTCCTTCTTTTTTTAGAAGTTCTTCGAAATGAATTAAAAAGTTATCGAAACTGTCAAAGCCCAAACGCACCAAAAATATTGTAGATTTAGGAATTATCTTTTGTGCGGTAAACCCTCCTGTTCCTGCTTTTGATAATACATTTAAATATGAAATTTGATCTGACTTTATATTTGTATAACCATCAATATTTAATTGACAATCGAACGCATCCATTCTTAATCCGGAGAAATATACTGAACTAATAAAATCCTTTACTTCTTCAGAGATTGTTATTCCCTGAGAATTGAAAATTTTTAATAATTGAGAATAATTGATATATAATCGCATTAATCCATCGCCAAAAATACGGTTATGTATTTGAAGAAACTGATCGTTTCGTCCTAACACAGGTTCGAGTATACAATTTAACGACTCTTCGAGTAAATGCTGATCGTAACTTAAAACTGCCAGATTTTCATGAAATGACAAGTATAATGTTGAATGATTTTTCTTATAAAAGATTTCATAAATATCAAAATCCTTAAATTTTCGTTTTGTTATATTTAAATTATCACTTTCTAAACTCAAAATATATTTCTTAACAGAAGCAAGTTTTGAATAACGTTCTAAATCGGCTACAATAACAGGTTTATATTCCCCATTATTTCTTTCGTGAAGCGATAATAAAATATATCTTGAACCAAATACTTTAAACAACAAATTATTATTTGATATTATTGAATCGGCTGATGAAATAGTTTTATTAACATCATTAAATAATTTATTTGTTGTGAAATTTTTCCAAACAGTTGATTTGTTTATTTTTTTCCATGTATTTAACGGATCATCAACTTCAATAATCAAAGCCGAATTACCGGGTATTATATTAATTGCTTTAAATCGTTCGTTCGGAGTTAAATAGATTTTAAATGCAAAATAAGCTATTACACCAAGTATTATTAGTAATAGCAAGGGTTTTATGACTTTTTTCATACAAGGTTTATGGTTTTATTTAATAAATCTAATTGCTAACGACTGCGATATAAACTGTTAGCGGTTTTGCACCCTTATTGTTAAACTCGTATTCATTTTAAAATATATAACTTTCTATCTAGATAACCATCGAACCATCAATGATTTATATCGCGTGTCACAACCTTTATTTTTAGTTAATCATATTTCTGATAATAGATTATATAGATCTATATTCAAATATACAATCTCTTTTCCAATTTTGGTTGAGCTCATTATACCTAATTCTTCCATTTGTGTAAGGTATTTTTTTGCAGTATTTAAACTTTTAATGTTTTGACCCATTATTTTCCGAGGACTTAAATACGGTTGTTCAAATATTTTTTCTACAGTTTCTTTTCTAATATGTGGCATTTTGATATATCGACGGTAAATTGTATTGGCCATACATTACAAATACTTGCCTGCTGCAAACCAGGAATTCCAAAATACAATTTCAGCTTCACTGAGCACTTCACGGTTCAATTACATCTTGTAAATCAATGTGTTAATATTCATTCCGGCACCAACGGATGCGAAAACAATGGTATCTCCTTTGTTTATTTCGTGCTCTTTTAACTCATCTTTTAATATAAGATTTAATAACGTCGGCACGGTCGCTACAGATGAATTACCCAACCATGAAATTGTCATCGGCATAACATTTTTAGGCATATCAACTATATCATAAAGGCCATAAAGTCTTTTTAATATTGCATCATCCATTTTTCCGTTAGCCTGATGGATTAGCACTTTTTTAATTTCGCTAAGATGAGTATTACTTTTCTCAAGACAGGATTTTATTGCTTGAGGTACATTTTCAAGTGCATATTGATAAAGTTTCCGGCCATTCATCTTTAAAAAAACGTCACCCATGTTTTCAATGTCAGGATTATATGATTTACCCATATATAACATTTGGGAATGTAAAAAAGTATCCGAGCGTGTTTTATGTGCAAGTATTCCAATAGGCTTATCACTTTTTTTGCCCTCCAAAACAACAGCTCCGGCACCATCAGCATACAACATACTGTCTCTGTCATGTGGATCAGAAATCCTCGATAATATATCAGCCCCTATAACCAGTATCTTTTTTGCATCCCCTGATTTTATGAAATAATCAGCCTGGATAACGCCCTGCAACCAACCCGGACAGCCAAAAGGTAAATCGTAAGCTATGGTATAGGGGTTCTTTATTTCTAATTTATGTTTTACCCTGGCAGCTAAACTGGGTACAATATCTAACTGCTTATTGCCATTCTTTAAATCGCCAAAAT
>DAOWGM010000184.1 GCA_030637515.1 Bacteroidales bacterium | reverse complement strand
TGGGGAACAATGGCTATTTTATATCCTTTAATATTACCAGCATCATGGTTAATAGCACAGAATTTTGGATTGAATCATGATGAATCATTATCGATTTTTTATAATGTTGTTTCTGCTGTATTAGCAGGATCGGTTTTAGGCGACCACTGCTCTCCTATTTCGGATACGACAATATTAAGTTCATTGGCAAGTTCGTGTAATCATATTGAACATGTAAGAACTCAACTACCATATGCACTTACAGTTGGTGGAGTTTCAATAGTTATAGGAACAATCCCTTCAGCTTTTGGTATTTCACCATGGATATTGTTCCCAACGGGTATATTCGTAATGTTTCTAATCGTGAAATTTGTAGCTAAACCGTATTAAAATTGCTATTGGCCTTTAGCTAATGGCCTTTGGATTTTAAATAGGAATATGTATCATCATATACTTGATCAAAATATTGGTCAAGTTTTTCATTTAAACCTTTTGCTCCAGCAACAACTTCTTTTGCCCAATCAAGGTAACGTAACCTTCGTTCTAACGACCAACTTTCTGGAGGATTATTTTTAATATCAAGCATATTACATATTTTATCAGCTATTTTAAGCTTTTTGGCTCTATCTGATAATTTTGGAGTATGAATTATCTGTAATCTTTTGCGCTCTTCAACAGGTAGACTTTTATTATCTGAAACTTCGAGAACCGTAAGCAAAACATTTCCTCCAAACTTCTCAAGAATAATATCTGACAATTCTTTTATTCCTTGTTCATTCTTAGTTGTATCTTCAATTACATCATGCAATAATGCAGATATTAAAAGATCAGTTTCTGTTTCATCAAATTTTGATAATAACTTTAGTACTGCGATTGGATGAGTAATATAAGGCACTTTACCAACACCTTTTCGAAATTGGTTTTTGTGACGTTCTGTAGCAAATGCTATTGCATCTATTATTTCAGCTGTATTATTCATAATTAACTGATTATATGTGGCTTATCACTCAATAAAACATCAGTCCATGCATATATTCTCTTTAACGTTTAATTAACTTTTTATCGGCCCCGGCAATTAAAACTGCAATAACTTTGGTTTTTGGAAATTGTTCTAAAATAATCTTGATAAAAACTGTAATTGGTATAGACATAATTAAGCCTGCTATACCCCAAATATAACCCCAAAGCATAAGCATCACTAAAATTGTGATAACATTAATAGAAAAGGATTTTCCCATAAAAATTGGCTCTAATACACCTCCAAAGAAAGCCTGAACTGCAGTAATTGTTAGAATAAAAAATAATAAAATACTTGTAGGGTCAATCTCAACAAAAGCAAATAAAGTCAAAGAAATAACGGTAATAAAAGAACCAATCATTTGAACAAAATTAATTACAAAAGCAAATAGCCCCCAAAAAATTGGAAAACTAATGTCAAAAAACAGACACGCCAGGCTAGTGCTAATACCAGTAAGTAAACTTATAATAAATTTTACTTTTATAAATTTAATTATATCTCTCTCTATTTTCATAAAAGCTTTTACGGAAGAATATTTTTGAACAAGAATCGTGTTATTTAATACCTTTTGAAAGTTTACAGATTCTGCAAGCCACAATATCACAAAGAATACTGTCATTAATGTCATTGAAAGAGTTCCACCGATAAAATCTAAGGTTGAACTAAAATTCTTAATAATATTATTTTTTTGAAAGTAATGAACTAATACATTTTCACCTTGTACACGTTCAATGCCAAAAAATTCTTCGATAGAATTAACTAAACTTAAAAGCTTAGTTTCTGCCTTTTCAAAAAATACACCATCCGTTGATAATATTTCTTTACTTGTAAGCTGAATTAATTCGCCTCCAATTTTTAGCACCCCGGCTATAATTAAAATCACAATGAAAATGCTTACAAACTTAGGCACTTTTCTCTTTTTCAACCATCTCATTAAGGGTAAGAACAATAAGGCAATAAACATTGAGAGAATAAGTGGTATGAAAATAAAAGATAATATTTTTAGTAGATAAAAAATTAAAGGTATAACAATTATCAATAAAAGTAAGTTCGTTGTTTTTGTATCTTTCATTATATCAAAAAATTAATTATTTGATGTATGTATTATCTTTTTATAGAAAATTCAAAGTTAAGCTGATATTCCTGTTTTATTCAAAAAAAGTGACCAGTTTATGTTAAAAAAACATAAATCATTTTTTATAAAACAAAAACAATATAACGAAAATTGTGTTCACTTAAATAAAGCTTATGTTACGACTTGTTAATTTACTAATACTAACTTTACTTTTAACAAAAGCATTTTCTCAGGATACTACAATGAAATATAACAATTTAAGCCCGCAAGAAGAAAGAGTTATATTACATAAAGGAACTGAAATGCCTTACAGTGGAAAGTATGTAAATAATAAAGAAGAAGGCATATATACCTGTAAACGTTGTGATGCTGTTTTATATAAATCCGATGATAAATTTGACTCGCATTGTGGCTGGCCTAGTTTCGATGATGAAGTTGATGGAGCAATTAAAAAAATTCCTGATGCTGATGGTAAAAGAACAGAAATTATTTGCGCGAATTGCGATGCACATTTAGGTCATGTATTTATTGGTGAGGGATTTACTCCAAAAAATACTCGCCATTGTGTCAATTCTATTTCATTGCAATTTGTTCCACAATCGGAGAAGAAGTAAAAAAGAGATTCCTGCATTACTCGCTTCGCTCATGAGAAAAGTTCGCAGGAATGACAAAATTAGATTATTATTCTTGATTCAATATTCTTAGCCTCGGCAAATTCTATAAGTAATTCTTTTAGCTTATTTAAGTGTAATTCCAAATCAATAATTCCGCTAAAAGAAATAATATTCATTGAAATAGAAGTTGTTTCTTCTGTAATTTTAACTCTTTCAGAATCACTTGTAGGACTTCCAAATTTACCTAACTGATCTTCGAATACTGGAAGATTTTCAATATTTAATAATCCGCGACCAATTCCATAATATTCATCTTCTTTTGTTCCAATAGTGAATTTGATTGGTGGTTCTAACTTAGAAATATCGAAAGCACAAATGGAATAAAATGATTTTATTGATAATAAGTTATTTATATCAACAATATTATTGATTTTGTAGATTCCCTTTTCCTTTACTATTCTTCGTAATAATGCTTCTGACGATAAACGATAGCGTGCAGGATCTTTACCTAAAGCTTTGTAAGCTTTTCGTGAATCGTTAATTACCTGCAATTTTGAAATATCTTCAACCTTATATTTTGAAGCAAAATTGTTGCAAGCATTATCCAATTTTTTAATCAATAAATCATCTGATTGTTTAACAACAATATTCGCCTGTAATGATCCAATTGCAATTTGATTCCACTTTAACTTTAATTGCTCTGATATTTCTATGTCAAGCATTCTTGATTTTTTTTATAAAGATGCATAAATCAAATAAAAGTTTATTTCTTTTGCCAGTAATATGATTACACAAGTTAAAAATAATATAAAACTTCTTCAATTTAACAATTTGTTAGAATACGGAGATATTATTCATTTCTCAACCACACGTATTGGTGGAGTTAGTAGTAAAAGATTGGAATCATTAAATTTAGGATACACCGTAAATGATAATCCTAAAAATGTTACTCAAAATCTGGATTCATTAGCGAAATCATTGCTCTTTGAAAAAGAACAAATGGTTTCGCCAAAACAAACACATAGTAAAAATATTGGAATAGTAAATTCAAGTAAAGACTTATTTCCAGATAAGGATGCTTTGATAACAAACAAATCTGAAATTTGCATTTTTATTAGAACAGCTGATTGTGTTCCTATTCTTTTATATGATCCGATTCAAAAAGCAATTGCCGCAATCCATTCAGGATGGAAAAGCACCATTCAGGAGATATCAAAACATACAATCGAACTAATGCAAAAGGAATTTGGAACAAAACCTGAAAATTTGATTGCAGGAGTTGGTCCATCAATAGGTCCAGAAGTTTATGAAGTTGGTATAGAAGTTACTCAAATGTTTCATAAACAATTTGGTGTGGATCATATGGTTAATCCTATTAAGAACTCAAACAAGTATTTACTTAATCTTTGGAAAGCTAACAAACAAATTCTTTTGGATTCGGGTATTCCTGAAAATCAAATTGAAATAGCAAAAATATGCACTTATACTAATCCTGAATTGTTTTACTCTGCAAGAAGAGATGGGGTAAAAACCGGAAGATTAGCAACAGGAATTATGTTAAAATCGTAACTATTTTTAATAAAATGCGAATAAAAGGAATTATACAATAATAAAAATTTTACTGAGTCATTATTACATGAAAAGAACTTTACTATATATAATTCTCTTTTTGAATTCTTTGTATTTATTTTCCAAAGAAAGGATCAATCTTTTTCCGGAAAAAAAGGAAATAAAATATGACACAACAAGAATAACCGACTTAACGGATAAATTAAATATTTATACAGGATTCTTGGGAAAGATTCATACAATAGAACTCAATAATTCTGACATTAATAATAAACTAAGTTTAGAGCCAAACGGTAAAACCAGTATTGGACTTGGATTTAATTATAAATGGCTTGGTTTGGGAATTGGTTTTAGTCCGGGTTTCATGAACACCGATAATGAAATTTATGGAAATACCGACAGGCTTGATACTCAGCTTAATATCTATACCCGATCATTTGGGGTAGATGCATATTTCCAGTATTACAATGGATTTTACCTAAAAAATCCCGACAATTTTATGGAATGGACAAGTGAGTCTTTCCCTCTCCGATCTGATTTGCAATCGTACTCGTTTGGATTATCAACTTATTTTTTCACAAATAATAAATGTTTTTCGTATAAAGCAGCTTACAAAAGAAATCAGATTCAGAAGAAAAGTGCAGGATCATTAATTTATGGAGCTTACTTTAATGCAAATATTGTAAAAGCTCCGGGCGGATTTATTCCTGAAGAATTACCCGATAGTTTAACTAACTATTATAATCTGGACGCCTATTATACGAATTCATTTGGAGGTTCTATTGGGTACACTTATACGCTTGTTTTCTTTAAACGACTGTATTTAAACGCCTCATTAGTTCCTGCTATTGGTTACAGAAATTCTGAATTCCGCTTTGGTGATCAAAATTCAAAAACTGATTTGGACTTAACTTTATCACTTACCACAAGATTTGCACTCGGATACGAAGGCAAACATCTATATGCAGGATTAACATTTGTTTCTTTTATCGATTCATATAATTATGAATCAATTTCTATATCATCATCAACGGGCAATGTGCGTTTGATAATTGGCAAAAGATTTAATGTAAATCGTCGAAATTAAAACAGAAAAAATAATAACTTAACTTCACTCAAAATCAATTAATGAAAACTTTCTTACTTATTTTGGTTACAATTGTTTGGGGATCAACATTTTTACTTGTTAAAGATACAGTTGCTACTGTTAATGAATATCTTATTGTTTTTATTAGGTCGGCTTTAGCTTTTGTTGCTATGTTTATTTTCCAATTGCTCAAAAACAAAAAACAACTTTTAAACAAAAAAGCATTTATATATGGTTCAGTTTTAGGTGTATTACTTGCAATTTCGTACGCTTCGCAAACTATCGGTTTAAAATATACAAGTACAGGACACAGTGCATTTATAACCAGTTCTGCAGTAATTATAGTTCCATTTTTATTGTTTTTCTTTTATAAATCAAAACTTTTTAAAATAGATAATTTTGCTGTTGCTATAGTTTTTGCAGGACTATTTCTTTTAACTTACGATTTTGACACAAAAATAAATCCCGGCGATTTAATTACAACAATTACGGCAGCAACCTATGCAATTCACGTTGTTTTAGCTGGGAGATATGTCAAAAAATCGGACACTTTATCTATTATTACATATCAATTTTTTGCAGCTTCTGTAGTCAGTATTATAGCATGGCTATTCACTGATCAATACTCTATTGAAATTAGTATGAAAGCTGGATTTTCTCTTCTGTATCTTGGCTTGATTGGAACTCTGTTTTGCTACTTTGTTACCGTTTGGGTTCAAAAATATGTTTCTTCGTTAAAAGTGGTAATTATATTTTCCCTTGAACCTGTTTTTGCAGCCATTTTCGGCTATTTTATTATTCAAGAGATACTAAACCTGAAAGAATTAATAGGAGCTTCATTAATTCTTGCAGGAGTTATAATTCATAGTATTTTAAAAAACAAATCAAATAAAAAAAGCACAAGCGACTAAAGCCTGTGCTAAAAAATCTTTTCTATAATTTTACTTACCAACTAATTTTATATGTGCAGGTATTTGCCCCTTTTGTTCTTGTTTCTTTGGTTAAATCAAGTGAAACTTTATCCCGTGCACCAGTAGGTTTAAATTTTCTCGCAATTTGAGTAATAATTCCTTCATCAAATTTACTAGGGTAAGGATTATCACATACCATAACAGCTATTTTTTCTTTTACATTAAATTCTATTAACCTGTAATGCCCGATACCTTCAATCATATTGCCTGTTTTTCCATCAAACATGACTTCACCATTTAATCTGTGATTCATATGATAGGCAACATCAATTACCCGCAAACCTTCTTCAAGGTCCTTAATAGGTGGAAATTTAGCATTATCAATAATTGCTTTTCCAATCATAAATAAATTCATGTCACCAAGAGAAACTGCAATATCCTTAAACGAATCGAGCCATTTTTGCTGATTAAACCATTCTTTTTTTTCAATATCAATTCCATTTTTTATTAGAATGTTTAATCTTTTTTCTTTCCCTTGTTCCATTGCTTCAACAATAGACATTACTGTCTGCTTATTAACCTCTACATCTTTGTTTAATGCTACATATTGTGCCATAGTTTTTAAGGTTTAGTGATAAAAAAAAGTTGTATTACTATATAACAATCAACTGCACATTATTGTTCCCCCATGGTTTTAATAAATAAAACCACAAAGAAAAACTACGTATATAAAATTATTTAACAGAGAATTTGCAATGACTCTAATTCAATCGAGATAGTAGAAAAGTGAAAAAAAAGTGGAATTGGGTTTATCTTCTTTTGCTTTTAAGATTTTGTCTTTTGTCGCCTCTTTTTTGTGGCTTTTTGTATTTTTTCCCTTTAAGCCCTGCCTTATTACCTGAATTGGACTTTATATTTTTTTCCTTTTTTTCGTGAAATGCTGGTCCACGTTCTACCTTTGTTGCATTTCTATGTGGATTTTTTACTTCACCAATTACTGGTCGTTCTTCAGGTAATAATTCACTCGATATTTGAACCTCTTCAGGAAAATCTATCATTGGTATTTCGAAAGACATAAGACTTTCAATTGCCTGTTTATATTCTTCTTCTTTTGGTGTATAAAACAATATGGTTTTCCCCAACTGTTCTGCTCTACCTGTTCTACCAATTCGGTGCATATAGTTTTCAGGAAAATCTGGAGTATCGAAATTTATTACATGTGTAATTTTTTCCAGGTCCAATCCACGAGCCATAACATCTGTAGCTATTAAGACTCTATTTTTTCCCTCATCAAACTGCTGAATTGATCTTATTCTATAATTCTGCGATTTATTTGAATGTATTACGCAAGCTTCTGCACCATACTCTTCTTCAAGAGTCTCGAAAACTTTATCGGCCTTTTTCTTTGTGGAAACAAATACCAGCGCTTTACTAAACTCATCTCTATCAGTTAGTAAATAGCTTAGTAAATTAATCTTTGTATAAAAGTTTTTTACAGGATAACAGTGTTGTTCAATATTATCAAGCGGTGTTCCACTTACTGCAATTGAGACTTTAGCAGGCAAAACAAAAAACTCATCAATTATAGTATCAATTTCTGAAGTCATGGTTGCCGAAAACATAATATTTTGTCGGCGCTCTTTTAGTAAATCAAAAATATTTATTATTTGAGGACGAAAGCCGAGATCAAGCATAATATCAACCTCATCAATCACTAATTTTTTAATTCCATTCAATTGCAAAACACCTGTTACAGCCAAATCGTATAATCGACCAGGAGTTGCAACAAGAATATCGGTTCCCTGAGCAACAGCCTGCTTTTGTGTGTTAATATTTGTTCCACCATAAACACCCAATGCACGAATATTCATATAAGTTGTGAGCTGCTCAATATTCTTAACAACTTGCAAAACCAACTCACGAGTAGGAACTATGATTAATATCCTGGGATTTATCTGTTTTGAAAACTTTAATCCATTTAAAATAGGAAGTAAATATGCAAATGTTTTACCTGTTCCGGTTTGCGCTATTCCAACTACATCTTTACCCGAATTAATTACAGGAAAAGCTTCTTCCTGTATCGGCGTTGGTTTACCAAATCCTAATTCAACAACTGCATTGTTAAGTTGTTTGTTAAACGCAAAATCTTCAAATGAATTCATCAATAAAATATTTTTTTGTAAAGGTAATATTAATCTTCAATATGATTGAAGAGATATTGGGTATAGAAAAATTTAAAGAACCAGCAGACCATTCTTTCTTAATGTATTTATTGGCTTTGAATACCAAAACAATTCAAAATTTTCGAACTGCTTTTCAAAATCAGTTTTTAATTGGGCAAAAGTAAGAGAGTCATTTTCATAAACAGATAATTTCTTTAAAACTTCTGCAAACCATTCTCCTTCTTCTTTATCAAATGAAACCTCAACTTCTTTATTAAAAGTTAACTGTATTTTTTCTCTGCTTACTCCTTTTTTCGTTTTTTTGAAATACGACACTTTAGGTTTTTCTCCTAACCATATTATCTGTGCTGAATCTTTATTTACAAACTGATCTTCAGGTTCTAAACAATTTTGGATATAATCATTTTGAATACTGGTTTTTGGAATTTTAGATTCAGTAGAATCTGATTCAAACCATTCCTGAACAGGAATATCGAAACCGAAACCATACATATAATTGTAAAGAGATTTCTTTAATCCATAACTAAATTGATCGTGATTAATCCCAGTTTTATCTTTAAACTGAATATCGTTATGAGCAAAAGTGATCTCTTTGGATTCAGGAACAATATTATAAACGGTTGGATTCTTTCCAACATCACTATGCGCAGTAAGCGCAAACTGATGCCAAAATCCGGATTGTATTAAATCCAGTTCGAACATTTGCCGAACCATTTCGAGACTATCAACAGTTTCTTGAACAGTTTGAGTTGGAAAACCATACATAAGATATGCGTGAACCATTATACCTACTTCGGTAAAATTATTTGTAACCCAGGCAACTTGTTCAACAGTTACTCCTTTTTGTATAAGCTTTAACAATCGATCTGATGCGACCTCTAAACCTCCTGAGATTGCAATACATCCTG
>DAOWGM010000017.1 GCA_030637515.1 Bacteroidales bacterium | reverse complement strand
TTGATAAAATTGAAAATTATGTTGCCATTATTTCTGGTCCAGCAATGAATAAATTTGATGTTCATCCATATACTTTCAGAGTTGTCGCAGAAAACTCAAATTCAGTGTTCAAATTTAGAGATACTCTAACAAGTAGAGCTGAAATTGGTGATTTAAGTGCTAAACTTGAAGAAGATACGGTTGCGATTATTGGACTTGGAGGAACAGGAGCATACCTTTTAGATTTCCTTGTTAAAACTCCTGTTAAAGAAATTAGAGGTTTTGATTTAGATTGGTTTCATGTTCATAATGCTTTCCGTTCACCTGGAAAATTAAGTGCAGATGAGCTTGGTAAAAGAAAATCGGAAGTATATAAACAACGATATGAAGGCTTTCGCCATAACATCAATATACACTCGAATTATATTACTTCTGATTCTGAAAAAGATTTAGCAGGAGTTACATTTGCTTTTGTGTGTGTAGATAGTGGAACTTCTCGTGCTGAAATTTTTGAGTTGCTAATAAAGTTAAAAATTCCTTTTATCGATGTCGGTATGGGGCTTGATAGGGATATAGGATCAATAAGTGGAACACTTCGAACAACAAGTTTCTCCAAAGAATCTGCCCAAGAAATAGTAAACAAAAGATTGGCTCCCCTGAGTGACATTCCTGACGATGTATATAAAAACATAATTCAAATTTCAGAGCTTAATGCATTAAATGCATGCTTCGCAATTATAAAATATAAGCAGTTGCAAGGATTTTATGTTGATGATAATTCGTACTATCATACACTATTCAATATAGATGGACTAAATTGTGTTGGCGAAAATGGAAAGGATTAAATTATTAAAAGTACATTACTTACCAAAAGAACTTGAAGAAGGTTTTTTATATGTATCTAATGAATTTGGAGTAGCAGGACACTTATGCCCTTGTGGTTGTAAGAATAAAATTATAACACCACTTGATCCAACTGAGTGGTCTTTTAAAGAGGTTAATGATAAACCAACCCTTTTTCCATCTATTGGTAATTGGCAATTACCTTGTAAATCTCATTATTGGATTACAGACGGTGTAATAGAATGGTCATATCAATGGAGTAAAGTACAAATTATAGAAGGGCGTGAAGCTGAAGAAGAAAAGAGAAAGTTATATTATGATAACCTTGAAAATAAGCATAATAAACAATCTCTTTTCAAGCGGTTTATTAATTTTGTTTTTGGTAAATAGTCTAAAATAAGTAGTATCCTAAAAACAACAAATCCTTCCTAAATTTAGACTTTATCATCCTTTCCCTCAGCCATCAATGCTTTTATTTCATTAGCAAGTTCTGTCGTATTAATTTTCTCTTTATTTTTCATAATAAAAGTAACAAAAGCAGTTAATGCAGCAGGGAGCATTGGCTCCAATTTTTGAAGAGTAGTTTTTTGATTACTCCTTTCAATAAGATGTATAATTCTGTTGTCATTTTCTAGAAGCAGATTCAGATATTTTGTGAAATTTTCAAATTTTGTCTCTCTCCTTATGTCAGATAACTGTTCCTTAACATTTATGAGTTTTTCAAAAACCGTTGCAAAATGCGTTTCAAGAAGTTTGGATAACTCACCCTTATTATCACTATTGTACGTCTTATATGGAGTGTTCTCATCCAATGAATCAACACTCCCGATATGCATATTTGTCTTTTTTATAAGTTCACCTTCGACTGAATTGTATTTTATTCTGTACTGCTTTCTGAGTAGTTCTTCTTCCAACTTTAACAGTTCCCTGTTTTTATCAATAAGCTTTTCTCTTTCACTATACAACTCAATTTCCAAATCTCTGATTTCTGCTTCTCTTTCCGAAAGATATTCCTGTCTTATACTCAACTCATCAATGAATTTTGATTCTTTTGAACTAATAATTAAGTTTTTTCCTTCTGATTCGGGTACAAAATGTTCAGAATTTTGAACTAAACCCTCTTCATTTTGAGCAGAATTGTCAGAATTTTGAGCATTTTGCCCATATTCATGCTCATTTAGTAACGATTTGATACCTTTTTGTGCTAATCTTAACATTATTTCCGCCAAAGAGGTTTTCTGACCTTCCTTTTCTCGTAAGTTATTTTGAATATCTTTTATTATTCCGTAAATTTCTGATGTTACATGTACTTTTATTGCTGTGTTTTCCATTTTGAATT
>DAOWGM010000149.1 GCA_030637515.1 Bacteroidales bacterium | reverse complement strand
TTTTACGCGGGAAGATAACGTTACTTGGCTTATTCCTTGCTTAGCACCTTTGAGGTGCTTAGCAACTCTCTTCCCCAATCTACCAAATCCCTTTTAAATACTTCTCATTAATAACACAATAACTCCGAGCCGAAAAATTTTCTTTATCGAAGTTTATCATTTTTAAAGCAAGTTCTTTATTTACTAAAGTACCATTTCGTAAGCCCGCGTAATCAAGATAAGAGCTAAACTCCCAATCATTTAGATTGCTACACAATTTCGCCGTTAAGGGGTTTTGGTGTATGTAATGAAAACATGTAGCAGCATAATTGTAATTATTGTTTACATCATTAAGACATTTAGCTTTTGTATTATGAGAAAAAAGTTTTCCTTTTCTGCCTCTTTCTTTATTTATAGCTTTTGTATAAGCACTTAAAAGTGTTCCAATATTTTTTGAAAGTAACTGAACATTAGGTCGGTGAGATTCATTAACAAATTCACAGCTCTTTTCATTTGCAACTAATAAGAAATGAAAATGATTGGACATTAAACACCATGCAATAATATCAGCAACAGGTTGAATTAAAATTTTAACCTTTTCTAAAAAGAAAAGATAATTACGTTCGTTATAAAAAACCGTTTCATTACTTCGATTATAAATATGATATATTTTATCTTTTTCGAAATTCATAAAATAAAATTACTTTTTTCACACAATGCTAAGCACCTTTAAGGTGCTTAGCATTGCTTAATCACCTATTCTTGAAAGTACACACGTTTTACGCGGGAAGATACACTTGTAAATATTTCATATGGGATAGTTTCGAGTAAATCTGCAAGTTCTGTAACAGATTGTTCTTTGCCAAAAACAATCACTTCATCTCCTTCATGAATATTACAATCAGTAATATCAACCATACACATATCCATACAGATATTACCTACAATCGGTACAAGAAAGCCCTTAATAAACAGACTCCCTTTTCCATTACTTAATTTTCGGTTTAAACCATCAGCATATCCTACAGGAACAATCGCAATGGTCATGTCTTTCGTTGCTTTCCCTTTGCGATTATATCCAATAGTTTCGTCTTTAGGAACCTGTTTCACTTGAATAACAGTGCTTTTCATTGTGCTAACAGTTGCAAGTTTATCTTTGCCTGAAGCGGAAATTCCATATAATCCAATCCCTAGTCTTACCATATCAAACTGGGCTTCAGGAAAGCGTTCAATTCCTGCAGAATTTGAAATATGCCTGATTACGGGATAATCAATTTCTTTAACAATTCTATTGCTTAATTCATCAAAATAAGATATCTGATCTAAAGTATATTTATCATGTGAGCTAATATCGCTGGCAGCAAGATGAGAAAAAATTGAAGAAACTTTTATTAAATCTGAGCTGGATAATTCAGAAATAAGCTTACCTATGTCTTCTTTAACAAACCCCAGACGATTCATTCCTGTATCAAGCTTTATGTGTACAGGATATTTTTTAATATTTGCTTTTTCAACTGTAGATTTAAATTTCTGAAGAATATTAAAACTATAAATTTCAGGTTCAAGTTTATATTCAAGCATTAAATCAAACGTACTTTGCTCCGGGTTCATTACAATTATTGGAATAACAATACCTGCCTTACGTAAAGCAACACCTTCATCGGCAAAAGCAACTCCAAGATAATCGACACGATTATATTGCAAGACTCCGGCAATTTCATATGTACCACTTCCATAAGATAATGCTTTCACCATTGCCATTATCTTCGTTTCCGGCTTTAACTTCGATTTAAAATAATTTAGGTTTTGTACTATTGCATTCAAATTAATTTCCAAAATTGTTCGGTGCGTTTTTTCTTCGAGAAATGCAGATATTTTTTCGAAAAGAAAATCCCTTGCTCCTTTTAGCAAAATTGCTTCTTCGCTAAATCTTTTTTTATCTGTGTCTTTTAGAAATGCTTCCGTTGTTGGATAAAATGCCTTTTCAATTTTAAATTTATCTGAATGTTCAGAAATTGATTCTCCTATTCCAATAATCTGATCTATTTTAAACTTACTAATTAATTCAGCTACTTCTGTGTATAATTCATTTCCAGATTTACCGGTTTGTAAAATATCTGAAAGTATAACAGTTTTTTTATTATGCTGATTTTGTTGACTCAGATAATTTAAAGCTATGGTTAGTGAATTTAAATCTGAGTTATAACCATCATTTATGATTGTACAATTATTTATTCCCTTCTTAAGCTCCATGCGCATTGCAACGGAAGGCAATGTCTCGAATTTAGCCCGAAAATCTTCTGGATTTAAATCCATTGCTATTAGAACAGTCATTACATGGATAGCATCTTCTATGGAAGCTTTATCTGTAAAAGGTATATTAATTTCAGAGTTTGAGTTTTTTAACTTGATTTTAATTCTGGTCTTTTTGTTTTCAACTGATTTAGAAATAATCTGTAAATCTGCATTGCTTTTTTCTGACCAGGTAAATATTTTTTTCTTCGATAAATCCTTATCGCTCCTTATTTTCTCATCAATAATTTCATGATCTGCCGAATAAACTATTATCTCTGAATTCTTAAATAGTTTTAACTTTTCCTCAGCTTTTAAATTGAAATCTTTGAAGTTCTCTTGATGAGGATCTCCAATATTTGATATTAGTCCAATATTTGGCTGTATGATTTGTTCCAGCTTTTCCATTTCATTTGGAAGAGAAATTCCGGCTTCAAAAATTGCCAAATTATACGATTCGTTCATTAACCAAACCGATAAAGGCACGCCAACCTGCGAGTTATAGCTTTTCGGACTCCTAACAACTTGTTTTTCGCCTTGTAAAATATGGAATAACCATTCTTTAATTATTGTTTTTCCGTTACTTCCGGTAATACCAAGAACAGGATAAGTAAAGTTCTTTCTATGACTTGCAGCGAGTTTTTGTAATGCCTGCAAAGTATTTTTTACTAACAAGAAATTTGCCTCAGGAAAGTTTAATTTATTTTGAGGAATTTCTTCTACTACAAAACATCTGACACCTTTTTTATAAAGCTCATCAATGAATTTGTGTCCATCGTTCCTGTCTCCTCTGATAGCAAAAAATAAAGTCCTGAAAGAAGATATTATATTCCTGCTGTCGATTAGTAAATATTCTATTTCACAATCTTCTTTGCCAATAAATTGTGCATTTATTATTTCTGATATTTTAGAGACAGAATATATCATGAATCAGTTTTATTCATAACTTTATTAAAACACACTCTACACAAAGGTTCATATTCATTTGTTTCACCTAAAAGAACCAATTTATCACTTTCTGCAATTCGATGAGAATATTGTGCCAAATTACCGCAATGCATGCATATTGCATGAACTTTAGTAACGTATTCGGCTTCCGCCATTAAAGCAGGGATTGGACCAAAAGGTTTTCCAAGATAATCCATATCTAAGCCGGCAACAACAACACGAATTCCGCTATTTGCCAACTTATTACACACATCAATAAGATTTTTGTCGAAAAACTGAGCCTCATCAATACCTATAACATCCACATTTCCTGCGAGCAACAATATATTACCTGAGGATTCCACGGGTGTTGAACGAATTGTATTTTCATCGTGAGATACCACATCTTCTTCTGAATATCTTACATCAACTAAAGGTTTAAAGATCTCAACTTTCAATTTTGCGTATTCGGCTCTTCTTAATCTTCTAATGAGTTCTTCTGTTTTTCCTGAAAACATAGATCCGCATATAACCTCAACCCAACCTCTATTTTTGCTTTTTTTATTTGTACCTTCGAAATACATCTTATACCAAATTCTAAACTATTATCGTTATTTTTGTGTCATGTAATAACCTTAACGCTATGAACAAAAACGAACTGGTTAAAACCATCTTAAAAAACATACAAGAAATATACTCTATCTCAGGTAAATTTGAGAACTCTGATGAACTTCATCAGATAGATATTGATCTTGCTCTTTCAAAAGTAAGAAATCTTTACGATTTATTATTAACTATTGACCCAAAGACAATACATAAACCTCAAAATCAGGACAAAGAGTTATTAACAAAACCTGAACAAGCAGAACCAAAAATTGAGGAAAAGAAAGAAGAAGTAGTTATTGAACCTGAAATATCAGAACCTGAGCCTAAAAAAGAAGAAATTAAAATTCAGGAACCAGAACTTGAAATTAAAAAGCCAAAAGGAGACACACAAGTTATAGAAGAATCGGTGGAACCAATAAAAAACGGAAACTCCCAAGAAATCATTGCCGATAAATTTCAATCGAAAAAGTTTGTACACGATGCTATTTCAGAAAAAAACTTAAAAAAAGATGTTTCTACAAAATTGCAATCTAAACCAATAAAAGACATTAATTCTGCAATTGGATTAAACGATAAATTTATTTTTATTAAAGAGCTATTCGGAAACAATAAAGAGCATTATCATGAAACCATTCAGGTTTTAAATAATTTTGACACATTCGAAAATGCCTTAGAGTTTCTAAATGGAAATTTTAACTGGGAGTCTGATGATCCAAACTTTGACAGATTAAAAGAGTTGGTTCGAAGGAAATATTCCTAACGAGTATTGAGATATAAGTATCAAGTATCAAGACATTATTTATCACTATTATTATCTGATGAATGAGAATTAAAATTCATTTTTTTACCTTTATTGCAAATAATTTGAAATTACAATGGGAATAGGCAAATTATATTTAATTCCAACACCAATAGGTAATCTGGAAGATATTACCTTAAGAGCTATTCGATTATTAAAAGAAGTTGATATTATTCTTGCTGAAGACACCAGAAAATCAGGAATTCTATTAAAACATCTTTCTATTGAAAAAACTGTATTTGCTCATCATAAATTTAACGAACATAAAGCAATACCTGGAATAACTGATAGACTAATTTTAGGAGAAAATTTTGCAATTATAACGGATGCAGGAACACCTGGTATTTCAGATCCTGGTTTTTTACTTGCCAGAGCATGCATTGAAAAAGATATTGAAATTGAATGTTTACCTGGAGCCACTGCATTTATACCTGCTCTTGTTAACTCAGGTTTACCTAACGATCGATTTTCATTTGAAGGATTTTTACCTCCAAAAAAAGGGCGACAGAAAAGACTCTCAGAGCTTGCCGAAGAACAAAAAACTATGGTTTTTTATGAATCACCTTATCGCTTATTAAAAACATTAGAGCAATTTACTGAGTTTTTTGGTAAAGATCGTCGTGCAAGTATTTCACGAGAATTAACAAAAATACACGAAGAAAATATTCGCGGAACTCTAACAGAGATAATAGAATATTATAAAAAATCTACTTTAAAAGGCGAAATAGTTATTATTGTTGAAGGATTAACAAGTTTTTCAAGATCTACAAAAAGTGAAGAAGATTAACAAAGCCTAATAAAAGTCCTACAATGAACATCGCATATTTCGAAGGAGAAGATTATAAAAATCAAAAATATACAGAAGGGCAATTAGCAAAAGGAGATTACGAAAATTGTACTTTTAACAATTGTATTTTTGCAGATTCAGATTTATCTGAAGTTAATTTCGTCGAATGTGTTTTTGAAAATTGTGATTTTAGTAATGCCAAAATAAATAATACATCGTTTAAAGATATAAAATTCAAAAACTGCAAATTATTAGGATTACACTTTGATGATTGCAATCCTTTTTTACTTTCGTTCTACTTTGAATCATGCATTCTTAATTTTTCTTCGTTTTATAAGCTCAAGCTAAAAAATACAAGTTTTAAAGAATGTAAACTTGAAGATGTTGATTTTATAGAATCTAATTTAAAAAATGCTACTTTTATTAATTGTGATTTCAGTGGAGCAAAATTTGAAAATTCAGAGTTAACAAACGCTGATTTTACAAGTTCTTTTAATTACTCGATAAATCCTGAAGTTAACAAAGTTACCAATGCAAAATTTTCACTTGAAGGACTTCCCGGTTTATTGGATAAATACAATATTATTATAGAATAAAATCTATACAGATAAGTTTATAATTTTCGATGTATATACGAAGAGTAATCTTTAACTTTTATTTCATATTCTTTTTCGAGCAAACTTGATGTGATAAGAAAATCAGCTGTCGATCTATTATTTGCAATTGGGATATTGTACAAAACAGCTATTCTTAATAAAGCTTTTACATCTACATCGTGAGGTTGTGGTTGCATTGGATCCCATAAAAATATGATCATATCAATCTTGCCTTCACAAATTAAAGAACCTAATTGCTGGTCTCCACCCAAAGGTCCAGATTTCAATTTTGTCATTTGAAGAAGTTCTTTCCCCTTATTAAGCTTAGTTAAAGCTTCTTCAACAAGCTTACCAGTTGTACCTGTGCACAATTCTGGCGCAAGCGTCCTCGCTTGTGACATACATCAAAAGTTTACTTTATTAAAGTAAAGCATCAACTGTTCAAACCTGTCGTTTTTAATGGTGGTATGAGATGTAAAAAGCTCTTTCAGTTGAGTATTCTCTATCTTTAAAAGTTCATCAAACTCATGGTCACAAGCTTTAAAAAGTTTCATGTAACTGTTGACTGTATTACGGGAAATATCGAGCAGCTCGCCAATTTGCCGGTTGCTCAAACCATCATTGTGTGATGTAATAATCTGTTTTAAATCCATCGGATCAAGTGTATTGGCCATATCGCTTCTTTTATTGCGATATAAAGATTTTTACTTGATCTTTCAAAATGGCACAAATTGAACCGAAATCACTGGCACTAACCTACCGAAAACAGTGGCACAAAACGATCCGAGATAGCCACCTTAATATCTCATATAACTCAATGATATAGCATGATGCAGCCTTTTTATCTTATTTTTCTGCTAGTTTTAACAATTTATCTTAATGAGAGTCACGGTTTCAGCTTATTCTATTACTTTATAAAGGTTAATTGTTGTTGGTTTAAGTGTTTACTCAATCTTAGGAATCTTATAGAAAGATTATATTGAAATTAGTACGAAACTTATCGTACTTCTTAATTTAATCTTATGAAATTTGTTTGCTAGGGTAGTGGTGCTAGTTATTTACTATTGATTAACCTATCTTAGAATTGAATATTAGGATGGATTTTTAATCTGATTACTGTATTATATCGTTGAGGGGTTTATTATTCCTTTAACTTGAATTATAAATCTTTTACCCTTTTCTTTTTATTAGGGCTGTTATTACTTTCTTTGTTGTACTTTGTTGTGGGTATCTACTAAAGACATAAAAACCTTAGAAATGTCCCCCATTTTAGTTTCATAAGCATGAGAATATATATAAGCAGCTTGAAGCATCATAATTATTGCATCTTGCATTTTATATTTTTCAGTACGGCAAATTACTGCAATTTCAATGTAAATTCTTGTTATTAATTCATGTGAGCTTTTTGTAATAAGCTCCGCATTAGACTTAAGTTCATTTATACTTATTTTGAATTCGGGATTATTATCCATCTTAGCTTTTTCAGTACCATAGAAATTATCAAGAAATGTTTCTGCTAAAAATCATCAATTTCTTCCATTGTTTTATATTCATTAGAGTTTTTGTATTCTTCTTCTTTCTCCCTCTCAAGCCTCTCTGTATTACATCGTTTTACATCTTCTTCTATCCATGCACGATTTTTAATATTCTTTTTATCCTCTTTTTTGCCAATTAATACAAATACTAACACTATTCCTATTACTATCAATATTATCCATCCCATAATTTATGTTGTTTTTAGTAAATTCCCCATTTATCAAGCATTTCTGTATTTAACTTCTTAATTTACTTCAGAATGTGCAAATATAAATATATTTTATTATTGTATTATCCTATATAGAGGATTGTTCTTATATGAGTGTATTATTAATACCTTTTTCTTGATTCTAGTATCTTATTCCTCTCTCTTTTCTTAAGCAGGTTTTTATTAAATTTGCACATTATTAACGAAACTAAAAAATATATGAAATCTATTGAAAAAGTTGACAATTCTGGCGCAAGCGTCCTCGCTTGTGACATACATCAAAAGTTTAACTTGATTTAGAAAGGTAAAGTAATATCAATAAGCCCTTTATCATCGGCATAATCTTTGGCACTACAGTAAGGATAATGTTTAGGAGACTCAATAAATCCAATTAAAGCACAAGCGAGGACGCTTGCGCTATAGGGGAAAAAAGAGGGTATTCGAAAAACCACAATATGTCATCTTCAACTTGATTGAAGATCTCATTCTGTATTACTGTCAAATATGAGATTCCCTTTTTACTCGCTTTGCTCATGAGAGAAGTTCAAGGGAATGACAGCTGTATTGCTTTTCGGAAACCCTCTTCGAATTATTATTTTTTAGGTCTTGATCTTCTTGCTCCGCCTCCGGATTTTGATCCGCCACTTGATCTTCCCGAACTACCACTTGGACGACTACCGCCTGATCTTCTTCCGTATCTATCATTTCCAGAAGATCTACCTTCGCTTCTTCCGCCTGAAGATCTGCTTCCTCCTCCATATGATCTACTTCTATCTCCACCACCACTTCGTCTTGAGTCACGATCTCCACCGCCGCCTCCAGATGGTCTTTCTTTAGCTATCTCAGTACTTACACTAACGCCTTCAAAAACTGCTTCATTTAAACTATCAAGAACCTTATCTGTAAATTGTTTATCAATTTCGAAGAACGAAAATGATTTCATAACATCAATTCTGCCAATCTCTATATTATTCTCTCGAGTAGCTTCATTTACAAGCCCCATTAAACGTTGGGGATTCAAACCATGGTTTTTACCAATATTTACAAATAACCGATTAAAATCTGCACTACTTGCCCTTCGCCCTCCTCTTTCTCGTTTTCCAGAATCTCTTTCGTCAGGTACATTTAAATCTGGAGCTTTTTTATAGTATTCCAGAAATCTATTAAATTCTAAAGAAACAAATCGTTTAATTAAGTCTTCCTTATTTAAGGATTCCAATTTTTCATGAATTGCAGGCAAGAATCCTTCAATTTGATCATGGTTAATTTCAACATTTTCCATTTTATCAATCAAGTGAAAAAGTTGTTTTTCACAAACCTCTTTACCTGTTGGAATAGTTGCTTTTTCAAAAGTTTTATTTATCCTTTTCTCTATTTCTCTAATTCGATATCTCTCTCTTAAATGGATAATTGCAATTGAAATACCTGATTTACCTGCTCTACCGGTACGTCCACTACGATGAGTATAAGCTTCAGTTTCATCTGGCAAATTATAATTAATAACATGTGTAAGATCATTAACATCTAATCCACGAGCAGCAACATCGGTTGCAACAAGCATCTGTAAACTCTTTGATCTAAACCTATTCATTACGTGATCACGCTGAGGTTGAGATAAATCACCATGCAAAGCATCTGCAGGATATCCATCTCTAATTAACTTTTCTGCTACCTCTTTAGTTTCCATTCTGGTTCGACAGAAAATAATTGCATAAACATTAGGATTCATATCAGCAATACGCTTCAATGCAGAATATCTATCTCTGGCTTGAACCAAATAATACTTATGTTCTACGCTATCAGCTCCTGCATTTTTCTTCCCTACTGTAATTTCTTTAGGTTTTGACATATAATTTCTTGCAATTGCAGCAACCTCTTTTGGCATGGTAGCTGAGAAAAGCAATGTTCTATGTTCATTTGGAACTGCTTCAAGGATATCATTTAAGTCTTCACGAAAACCCATGTTCAACATTTCATCAGACTCATCAAGAACAACAGTTTCAACATTCGAGATATCTGCTCTTTTACGTCTAATAAGATCGAGCATACGACCCGGAGTTGCCACTATAATATGTGTTCCCATTTTCAATCCGCGAATCTGCGTATCAATGCTTGCACCACCATAAACTGGCAAAACTTTTAAGCCATCAACATATTTAGAATATGCCATCAAATCTTTGGCGATCTGAACACATAATTCACGTGTTGGTGAAAGGATTAAAGCTTGTGGATGTTTTTTTGAAATATTTACTTGCTGAACAATCGGTAATCCGAATGCAGCTGTTTTTCCTGTTCCGGTTTGTGCTAATGCAACAATATCGCTTTCTGATTCAAGTACTACAGGTATTACTTCTTTTT
>DAOWGM010000122.1 GCA_030637515.1 Bacteroidales bacterium | reverse complement strand
TTTTCTTTGAACTAAATCATCCGGGTTGATTGCCATATTATCACGCAGGTAATCAAAACCAAATTCGTTATTTGTACCATATGTAACATCAGCAAGATATGCTTTTCGGCGTGATTCTGAATTTGGCTCGTGTTTATCGATACAGTCAACCGACAAACCATGGAATTGAAAAATTGGCCCCATCCACTCAGAGTCACGTTTTGCGAGATAATCATTCACAGTTACAATATGAACACCACGACCGGTCAATGCATTCAGAAATACTGGTAAAGTTGCAACCAACGTTTTACCCTCACCAGTAGCCATCTCCGCTATTCTTCCCTGATGCAAAACAATACCACCAATTAACTGAACATCATAATGAACCATTTCCCATTTTGTTTCAGTCCCACCTGCCAGCCAAGAATTATGGTATTTTGTGATATCTCCAGATATTTCTACATTTTCATAAACTGCTGCTAAATTTCTATCAAAATCGTTTGCGGTAACTTCAACAATTTCATTTTCTTTAAAACGACGGGCTGTTTCTTTAACAATTGAAAAAACAATTGGTAAAACCTCATTCAACTTAGCTTTAAGTTTATCGTCAACTATTTTTTCAATATTATCTATTTCATCATAAATATTTTCTTTTTCAAAAATATCTACATCATCACTTTCTGCTTTATCTTTTAGTGATTTAATTCTATCTGTTTCTTCTTTTATATAATTTTCGATTTCCCTTTTTACTTCTTTCGTTTTCAGGCGCAAATCATCATTCGATAAAGTGATAATATTTTCATACTCTTCCTTTATTTTTTCAAGGATTGGAGTAACTTCTTTAATATCTCTTTCTGATTTATTACCAAAAAATCTGGTTAATACATTTGTAATTAGGCTCATTAATTTATATTGTTAAATTTTTAATCGAATTAATCTACAAATGTAATATTTTACAAGAAAAACGTTGTAAGTTTTAACTTTTTTTAAGCTTTCAATATTCATTAATAGTTAATGATAATAATTTTAGTTTATATTAAATTAGAAATGCTTAAAATATAAAAATTTAGTCAAACTTTTTTTTCGTTTTTCGATAAAAAATATAGATTTGTAAACTTAAATTCCTTTTTACTCAATATAAATTAATTATGAAATACTTTATTTCTATTTCTTCTTATTGTATTTTTTTTACGATTATATTACTAATATCCTGTACTTCAAGTAAAAATATAGTGAAAGAGCAACCCGAAAATACACAGAATAATATAATCAAAGAAACAATAGAAAATAATTTCAATAATTCAGATTCACTTTATGTTATACCAAATGAAGAAAATTCGTGGATACTTTATATATCTGAAACAGAAGCAACATCGGTAAATCCTATCAATAATATTACCTTTTTTGTTTTTGAGAAATCTACAAATAAAATCATTTATCAAAATAAATATAGTAATGCAGAAATAAAATGGTATAATAATGAACAATTGTTACTTATTCGTCATTTTGGAACTATGCAAAAAACTGAATCTAGCAATATCAAAAAATATATTATTGATATTAAATCAGAAAAAGTTAAAGAATTAAACGAAAACAATAAATCAAACATTTAAATATCTATAATTTATTAATCATGAAAAAACTCTATTTCTTTTTATTAACAGTTATTGTAGGTGGAATAATAGGAAGTCTCTACTTCTACAATATAGCTCCAAAAAATAATCTAATTGGAGAAGCCTTAACTCCAAAACAAATTTGGGACGCTGAACACAATTATAAACGTGAAAAGCGTGAAAGAGGTGAAGCCAAAGCTGATAAACCAGACGAATTTACAAAGTATTTTAAAGGAATAACTACTAAATTTGGTGAAGAAGACAGTAAGTACCCTTTAAATTATAGAATGGCAGAATTTTCTAAATCAAAAGCTGCACTAAAAGGTATGAAATCCAATACTAAGTTTAATACTGTTTGGGAAGAAAGAGGCCCTGGTAATGTTGGAGGTCGTACGCGAGGATTAATTGTTGATCCAGATGATGCAACTCATAACACATGGTTTGCAGCTGCTGTTGGTGGAGGAGTTTGGAAAACTGTAGATGCAGGTGGATCTTGGACTTGCTTAACCGACAATCTTCCTAATTTATCTGCTAATGCTTTAGCAATGTCAGAATCAAATCATAACATTATATATCTTGGTACAGGTGAAGGATTTTATAATCTTGATGGTATAGCAGGAAATGGTGTTTTTAAATCAACAGATAAAGGTGATACCTGGACACAATTAAGTGCAACTTCAGATAATGTTGATTTTAAATATGTTAACAGATTAGTAATTGATCCTGCTAATCCAGACATTGTTATTGTTGTTACAAATACTGGTATATTTAAATCAATTGATGGAGGTACAAGTTGGAGTAACGTATATACTGGCTCGTCGAGAATTCAAGATTTAAAAGAGGACCCTAACGATTTTAATATTTTATATGCTACAGAAAATGGCGCAGGAGTTTTAAAATCGACGGATGCTGGTGATAACTGGATAGTTTCTTCAAGTGGTATTAGTGGAGGAAGTAGGTTTGAGATCGCTGTTTCCCCCGTAAATTCTTCAGTTTTATTTATAAGTCAAGAACTTAATGATAATGAATCATATGTTTATAAATCTGATGATTCTGGTGCTACATGGATAAAATTTGAAGATAAAAACGGTTCAAATATAAATTTTTTAAGTGGACAAGGATGGTACGACAATACAATTGCCGCGCATCCTTATAATGAAAATGTTGCTTTTCTTGGAGGTGTAAATCTATGGAAAGTAGATTTTTCAGATCCGGGAACTCCTGAAACATCAGACCCGATGCTCATGGGTATTGATCAAATTGGAACACAGTCATTTATCTATTTCCAACCTTTTGCCAGTGCTGACTTTGGTAGCATTTTGGGTATAGGAAATCAGACAGACAATAATGTTTCTTCGAGTGATTTTGTTTCTGTTGAAATTCGTTTTGGGCCTGGGATGACACAAAAAGCGCATCGTTTTACCGTAGGTGGTGTTGGAGCTGGAGTTCCAGATGGAGATTATATTTATGAAGATTACGTTCCTGTTCCTTTCCAAGTATGGGATGTTACAAATGACAAACAACTAATGGTCTCTTTTAGAGATCAAGAAGAAGATGGCAAGTTTGATTTAGAACAAGCAGATGATAGCGATGATTCAAAAGCAAGAGAATATTTATTTATAAATGCTATTGATTATGATGCAACTGCTCCAAATTCAGAAATTGCTACTGATGGTGGCCATGCACACAAAAAAATCTATGATTTATGGCCAAGATTAGCAGTTGGAGCCACATGGGACGATACAAGTTTACCAGAC
>DAOWGM010000038.1 GCA_030637515.1 Bacteroidales bacterium | reverse complement strand
ATTAGATTGGTTACAAAAAGGCGCTCAACCTACAGATACCTGTAGAGCTATTTTATCTTACAAAGGTGTATTAATGAAATATTATTGTATCTTTGCCGCACAATTTTAGAAAAGTAGGTATTAATATTAATTAAAAACAAGAGCATGCCTGTAAAAATTCGATTAACAAGAAGAGGGAGAAAAAAAGCTCCTTTTTATCACATTGTAATCGCAGATAGCAGAGCGCCACGAGATGGTAGATACATTGAAAGTATTGGGAAATATAATCCCGTTACTAATCCTGCTACTATTGAATTAGATTTCGATAAAGCATTAGATTGGCTACTAAAAGGCGCTCAACCTACAGATACCTGTAGAGCTATTTTGTCGTACAAAGGTGTAATGATGAAAAAGCACTTACTTGAAGGAGTAAAAAAAGGTGCATTAACTGAAGAACAAGCTGAGGAAAAATTCCAAAGCTGGCTTAAGGAAAAAGAAGGCAAGATTCAAGCTAAAGTTGACATGTTGCAAAAAGGTGAAGATACTGAGCTTAAAAAGCGTATCGACGCTGAAACAAAAGTACGTGAAGCAAGAGCTGAAGAATTAGCTAAGAGAAATGCTGAAGCTGCTGCCGCAGAGGCAAAAGCGAACGCTCCTGAAACTGAAGAAGCCCAAACAGAAGAAACTCCTGAGGCTGTTGAAGCAACAGAAGAAACAAAAACTGAAGAAGCTCCTAAGGAAGTAAAAGAGGAAGCAAAAACTGAAGAAGCTCCAAAGGCTACTGAAGAAAAAGCTCCTAAAGCAGAAAATAAGGAAGAAGCACCAGAAGCTTAAGATATTTTCATGCATGAAAAAAGATGATTATTTTTTAGCAGGATCACTTTTAAAATCGTCAGGTATTAAAGGTGAAGTAATTCTGAAATTTAATAATGATCGTCCGGAAGAAATTCAAAAATTGGAATCAATTTTTATCGATGTAGATAATAAATTGGTTCCTTTTTTTATTGAAAAAATTAAATCAAAGTCTACAAGTACTGCAGTTGTAAAATTTGAAGATATTGACGCAGAAGAAAAACTAATTGAATTTATCGGATTAGATTTTTATATCACGTACGAGCAAGTAGAAGTGTTGAAGATTTCTACTGATGAACCAATAGATGTTGCAGGATATAAAGTGAAAGATCAGAATAACAAGCTGATTGGTGAAGTCATTGAGTATATTGATATAACAAAGAATCCACTATTGAATGTCAAAACCGATAGTGGAGAAATTTTAATTCCAGCCAAAGATGAATTAATCATCGAAGTCGATGATGATTTACAAGAAATCCTGATAAATATACCCGAAGGATTGTTGGATTTAGATTAAAAAGAAAGATCCTTCTCAAACAATGCAATCTTATTTTTCCAATCATCAGAAAGCGAAACGGCCTCGTTTTCCTGAGTCCCAAAAGCAACTAAAACAGCATCGTTTTTAGCTTTAACCTCGTTTGTAGCAGCATTAACAATTTCTTGTTTCATTTGGAGGCTTTTGTTTCCAAGTTTATATACTTTTGACAACACAACAATTTCTTCGTCAAACAGAATAGGGTTTAAATATTCGATAGTAATCTTAGCTAATACTAAAGCTTTTTTTTTCCAAATAATTTTTTGCTCAAATATTTCTTCAAAATATTTAGTTCTGGCCAAGTCAAAATAATTCTGATAAACTGAATTGTTAACATGAGCCATTATATCAATATCATTAAATCGAATCTGGATTGGTGTTTTATGTAGGAATTTCAATTGTCTGTTTTTAATTTTCTGTATCAATATCTAATTCTTCGTAAATGGAGTTCTGACTTTTAAATTCAGGAACAATATTTTTCATTTTTGTAACAATCTTGTAATTGTCATGATCTTTCTGTAGACTGATTAATTCTTTGAATTGTTTCTGTACATCTTCAAAGTCATAATTTCTTACTTTGGCAACCATAATTTTTGAATGATGCGTTGGCATTGTATTTTCCATATCATTCAGTAGTTCCTCATACAATTTCTCACCAGGGCGCAAGCCAGTATAACTTATCTGAATATCTGTTCCCAGAACTAATCCCGAAAGCTTGATCATTTTTTTTGCAAGATCAATAATTTTAACTGATTTTCCCATATCAAAAATAAAGATCTCACCTCCATTACTTATTGCTCCAGCTTCAATTACAAGCTGACAAGCTTCGGGAATAGTCATAAAGTAACGTGTAACTTCAGGATGTGTAACAGTTATCGGACCTCCGCTGCCAATTTGTTTTTTGAATCGTAGTATTACAGAACCATTTGATCCTAAGACATTTCCGAATCGAGTTGTAATAAAATTTGTTTTACTTTTTTCATTAAAAGCCTGAATGTAAATTTCAGCAATTCGTTTCGAAGCACCCATTACATTTGTTGGGTTAACAGCTTTATCAGTTGAAACCATTACAAATTGCTCAACATTAAATTCATTTGAAATATCTGCGATATTTTTGGTGCCGATTATGTTTGTTCTTAGTGCTTCTGAAGGGTTGTTCTCCATCATTGGAACATGTTTATATGCTGCTGCATGATAAACAAAAGATGGTTTATACTCTTTAAATAATTTTCTTACTCTGTACTCATCAGCTATATTTCCAATAACTATTTCAAAATCAGAAAAATTATATTTTTCCTGCAGATCAAGCTCCATATCATATAATGGAGATTCAGCCTGATCAAATAAAATTATTTTTTTAGGATTAAAATTTATTAATTGTCTAACAATTTCACTCCCGATAGATCCTGCTGCGCCTGTAACCAGAATGCTTTTATTTAAAAGATTTTTCTTGATCTTGTTAATATCCAGCACGATAGGAGGTCTTTCAAGAAGATCTTCAATATTAACTTCTTTAAGTTGTTTTATGCTTAGTTCACCGTTAATCCATGTGCTAATATCTGGAACCGAAAGAACTTTAATGTTATTTTGCAGACACTTTTCAATTATATCCTGCTTTTCTTCAGGTCCTATATCTTTTTTAGCAACTATTAATTTCTCAACGGTATTTTTATTAGCGAGATTTTCTAAGTTGTTAGGATGATATATTGATATTCCTTCCAGTTTCTTGCCAATATTAGAAGTATTAATATCGAGAAAAGCCATTACTTTATTTTTGCTTTCGGGATCTCTTTCAATAGCTCTTTTGGTTACAACTCCAAATTGTCCGGCGCCATAAATAATTACGTCGGTTTTATTTTTAGTGGGATTATACCACTCCTGATATATGATTTTTGTCGATAACCTAAAGGCTGCCATTAGAAAAACGGTTAAAAGAAAATCAATAGCAACAATAGATATAGGAATAATATTAGCTCCGTTTATGAAAAAAAAGTTTAGTAAATTAATGATCATAAAAATTGCACTTCCTGAAATTGCTACTAAAAAAATTCTTTCAGTGTCTTTAGCTCCGGAATACCTAATTATACCAGAATAAGATTTAAAAAAAATAAAGGTTAATGACCTTATAATAAGCACATACAGAATAATGTAAATTAGATTCTGAAAATATTCTTCAGGAATTAAAAAATTAAATCTTAATAGATAAGCGGCAGTTATTGAAAAAGCGCAAATGAACAGATCGATAAGAAATACAACCCATCTTGGAGTATATGATTTCGGGAAATGAAACATTTATAAATGTGTATTTTATATGGTTTTAAATATTAAGAAAAATGCAAATCAAAAATAATTAAAAATATTGCAGCATGTGTCATTTTTATTCGTCTTTTATCAAAACAAAACTTAAATCTGAGATTATGAAAACAAAAGCATTGCAATTTTCAACATTGGCTTGTATTACTATATTTAGCTTTATGTCAATATGCGCATCTGGTAGCTCAATACAGGATGTGAAGAAGGAAAATAGAAAAGTAAGTGATTTTAACGAGATCGGACTTTCTATCTCAGCAGATCTTTATTTATCGCAAGGAGCAACTAATGAGGTGATAATTGAAGCTGATGAAGAAGTTCTCGAGAAAATTATAACTGAGGTTAGGGGAAATGAACTAGTGATTAAATTTGAGAAATGGTATAATTATAGAGGTGCTGGTAAAATTAAAGTGTACGTAACTGCAAAGAATATTAATAAACTGGTAATTTCTGGTTCTGGCGATATTATTGCAAAAACAACTATCAAAACTGATAGAATGGGTTTTGTAATTTCAGGAAGCGGCTCTGTACTAATTGACGATCTTGCTGTTAAAGATATACATGCAATTATCTCAGGATCAGGAGACATAAGGGTGGGTGGCAAGTCTGTTGCAAATGAATTGGACGTAACAGTAACTGGCTCCGGAGGCTTTGATTCTAAAGGTCTTGAGTTTAAAGAAGGAGATCTTGTTATTACAGGTTCGGGTTCAATAAAAGCATTTGTTACAGAAGAACTTGATGCAAACATAACAGGAAGCGGCAGAATCCTTTACAAAGGCAAGCCAATTATTGATGCAAATATAACAGGAAGCGGAAAAATACGAAGCGACGATTAAATAAATTATTGAAATGAAAAGGCAACGAAAGTTGCCTTTTTTATTTTCTAATTATTTGAACTTCTCCATTTGGTTTTAATTTAATAATTCCTGAAGGTTCAGCTTTTATTAAATCATCTTGCCGCCATTTAACAGTATAATCTACTGCATTAATTAATTCTGAATTTATTTCTAAATAATTTTCAGGTGATAGTTCTCCACTTATATTTGCCGATGTGGAAACAATTGGTTTCCCAAACCTTGAAATTAATCTTTGAGTAAATAAATCTTTTGTAATTCTTATTCCTATACTTTCATCCGAAGGAATTAAGTTTTTTGCTAAGTTTTTTGCTCCAGAGTATATAATTGTAAGTGGCTTTTCTGTAAGATCAATAAGATCCCATGCTATTTCTGGCATTTCTTGAACATATGAAGAAATTTTATTCGGATTGTCAAGCAGAATCAACATGCTTTTTTGATCACTTCTTTGTTTTAATTTGTAGATTTTATCTACAGCACTTTCATTTGTAGCATCACATCCAATGCCCCAAATGGTATCTGTCGGGTATAAAATTATACCGCCTTGTTTTAATATCTCAATCGATTTATTGATATCAGGAATATAGCTATTTGTTGATTCCATATGGTGTGAATGTTGTTTTATTTTCAATTACGTGGTTTAAATATTCCATGTTTGCTTTATCACGCTCCAGTTTTTTATGGAACAAATGATATTGTATTGCAAGATGTTTTACAGATTTTACTTTTTTTCCTGCGTTTCGTAATCTGTATTCGATATCGGTATCTTCTCCAACGGCAGGTTTTACATATCGTTCATCAAACCCGTTTATTTCCATAATATCAGACTTATGCAAAGAAAAATTACTGCCAAGAACTCCTTTATCTTTTTTATTTATTTTTTTTCTAATATGACTGCTTTTGAAAAAAACAGCATTCTCTAAATGTGAACCTCCAATCATTGATTTTAATAACAATCCTACTATTGCAAACCGTTTTTCTAAAATCCCATTTCTTACATTCTCATATGTTAGTTTATCAGATATGAATTTGGAAAGATTGGATCTTCTTCCTGCTAAAATTGTATTCTTAACTTTATTTGTAAGGTGTTCTTGAACAAAGCTTTTATGAGGAATGCAGTCTCCATCAACAAAAATAATATAATCAGTCATAGAGGCTTGAATAGATTTATTCAGAATTTCATTTTTTCTCCAGCCTTTATCTTCATGCCATACGTGTTTTATACTTAATGAAGACTGATTGATAGATTGTTGTATATTTTCAACAACTTCTTTTTTTGATCCGTCGTCAGCAATAATAATTTCAAAATTCTTATTTGTTTGACGCTCAAATCCAGCCAAAACTAAATTTAAAAAACTAAAATTATTGTAAATTGATATTATTACTGTGGCTTTGATTTTCCCCATTATTTTATTATTCTTCTGAAAAAGTATTTAATGTCTTTTAAGATGAATATCAGTCTCTTATAAATATTTTTCTCACGATATTCTACAGGTAGAATCTTATTTACTCTATGTCCAACAAGACGAATCCATGTTCTTGTAACTTTTCCGTCAATAGCATCAATTATTGATCCGAAATCAAACAATTGAATGTTTAAATTTTTCTCCCATAAGCGTTTTGCAACTACTTTTGTAGCAGCACCTGCACTAACAATAACAATCTCAACATCAGAGCAATTGTTTGCCACGTTAGGCCACCATTCATTAATACTGCTATATGCACTTTTAGGAGGTACATTTATATAATAGTCAATTTTCCCATAAAGCTTTTCTGCAGTGTCTTTGTTTGTACTGCCAATGAACATCTTCTTTTTTGGTCTTACATATTTATTGAAGAAATTATAAATTAGTTTAGGTCTAAAAACCGACAAATAATGAAATGTTATTGGATTATAAAAAGGTAGCTGTAGCTCATTAAAAAATTTTAAAATGTAGCTTTCAAGTTCTGCATTAAAACTATAGTTAGCAAAAACGCCATTGGACATTCCTTTTTCATGAGGCATGTTAATTGCTAAAGCTTTTATGTAATTTTCATCTTGAATAGAAAATGCCTCTTTCATTTCTTCAATAAGCTCTGGCGAATTAACTTGATTTCGTCTGCTTTTACCCATCATATCAAATACTTCACCATCACCAAATCTAAGAAAAAACACTTTTTCATTTGAATTGAGTTTAGACTCTAAATAGGATAAAGTTTCAAATGTAGATTTTGTAATAATTTTTTTCATTTCAAATGTTTAGCAATGTTGCAGTATTGAATAGTTTTTAGTTATTATTTTTTGAGGATATTGTAATTTTTAAAAGTAAAAATGGTCTTATAGAGAATGTAATTTTCAATAAAAGAAAGAAATTTATATTTAAACTTTTCGTGTTTAAATTTTTGGCGATTCTTATTACGTTTATATAATTTATCTTCCCAGTTAAAGTTCGTGATTTTATCATTCATTACTTCAGGATGCGTTCCTTTAAAGTTTCTAATTTTACGAATATTGCCATAATCGAAATTAATTTTCTCCATTTTTTCTGCTCCATCTTTCCCACGATGGTTATTTGCGAATGAAACAAGTTTCTTTTTCATTATGTGCGGAGGACGCACCCAACCATAATGATAAATATGAGCATCTACCTTTGCAACATTTAATTTATATGTATTTTCCTGAACTCTGTAATTTAATCCATCAAACTCTGGAATTATCCGGAATGACTGAGCTGATTCCCAGCTGTGAATTTCAGGATTATTTCTTACGATTCTTATTTCGTGTTTATACCAGCTATGCGAAAAGTGATAATGAGCATAGTCTCCCCAGAAATGGAAGTAGTTAAAAAGTAAGCCTTCAACTTCTTTATCTTCTAGTAACTCTTCACATCTTTTTTTAATAACTGGAATATCCTGTTCATGAATAAGTTCATCAGCCTGTAGATAAATAAGCCAATCGCCAGTACAGTTATTTTTTGCAATATCTGTCTGATGTGCATGTTCCATTCCTCTTGGGTACTTTTCAATATCCCATACAGTATCAATTATTTTTATTTTATCAGAATTTATTTCTTCAATTAATTTTCTGGATTGATCATCAGCGTCACTATCACCTAAAGCAACAATGAACTCATCAACCAGAGGAAGTGCTGACATTATGGATTCCGTAACTGGATAGCCAAGCTTTTCAGCATTTTTAGACATTGTAAAACCACTAATCTTCATTGTTTTAAAATTTAAAATTCTTTGTAAATATATAAATTGTCAAAAATAAGTGTTCTATATTTGTTTTTATAAAAATACGATGAAATAATGATACAAGTTAGTGCTGTAATAATAACATTAAATGAAGAAAGAAACATAAAAAGATGTCTTGAATCTATATATAAGATTGTTGATGAAATTATTATAATAGATTCTTTCTCGACAGATAAAACAAGAGAGATTTGCGAATCATATAATGCAAAATTTTATGAGCAAGAGTTTCTTGGCTATTCAGCACAAAAAAACTATGGAATAAAAAAAGCAGAAAATCCATATATTTTATCTCTTGATGCAGACGAAGCTTTATCAAAAGAACTCCAGGAATCAATTTTATGTGCAAAAAGTAATTGGAAGTATGATGCTTATTCGTTTAACCGACTAACAAATTATTGTGGTAAATGGATCCGATTTGGCGGATGGTATCCGGATAGGAAAATACGTTTATGGGATGCAAGAAAAGGTAGTTGGGGAGGACTTAAAGTTCATGAGAAATTGGTATTTAATAAAAGAGTGAGAGCTAAACATATTAAGGGTGATTTACTCCACTTTTCTTATTATAGCATTGATGAGCATGTAATACAGGCAAATAAGTATTCATCAATCCTTGCAAGATCATATTATGAAAATGGTCGGACAATTTCTATGTTGGAAATTCTTGCCAGATCTCCTTGGAGGTTTATACGAGACTATATTATTAAATTAGGTTTTCTGAGTGGAATAATGGGTTTGGTTATTGCAGTTATTTCATCTACTGAGGTGTTTTTAAAATATGTAAAACTCAAGAAATTATTTGCCCAAAAATACGTTCCAGAACATAAAAATGTTTGTTTCTTAAATTCGAATAAAGTTTGGGGTGGAGGAGAAAAGTGGACTCTTGATACGGCTTTGTATTTATCCAGAGCAGGCTATAAAGTTCTTGTAATTACGAATAAAGATTCAGCATTGTTTAAAGAGGTTAGAAAACATGAATTGGAATTAGAGTTAAAAAGCATAAGAGTAACTACTTATAGTTCTTTAAATCTTTTCCAAAGAAAAAGATTCAGAAGAATATTAAAAGCATATAATATTGGCACTTTATTTTTAAACTTATCAAATGATCTAAAATTTGGTGCTAAAGTAGCTAGCAAGCTTGGTGTTAAAAAAGTAATTTACCGAAGGGCAATTCCAAAACCAATAAAGAGAAAGTGGTATTATAAAAGGGTATTTACTAAATTTATTGATAGAATTATTTCTAACTCTGAGCAAACAAAAAAAGGTATATTATTAAACTATCCCGATGTATTAAAAAATGATTTTGTTAAAGTGATATACAATGGTATAGAAATTAATAATAAGTTTGAAAGAGAAGTTAAAGAGGTTGGAAATGAGTTTGTTATTGGATCTGCCGGAAGGCTTTCGAAAGAAAAAGGTCATTTATATTTAATAAAGCTGGCTGCTATTTTAAAAGAGAAAGGGATTTCATTTAAGATAAAAATTGCAGGTGAAGGTTCCCAAAGAAAAAAGCTTGAAAAAGAGATTGATAAGTATCGAGTGAAAGAGCAATTAGAGTTAGTTGGATTTAAAAAAGATCTTACTGATTTTTATAAAGATCTTGACCTTTTTGTTTTACCATCTAAATGGGAGGGCTTTGGATTTGTACTACTAGAGGCTATGAGTTATAGCTTGCCTGTAATTGCCTTTGATACAGGAAGTTCGGCTGAAATTATTCAGAATGATATAAATGGATATATTGTTTCAGATTACAATGTAAATACATTATCTGAAAAAATTATTACACTTTATTTCAATAAAGAACTTCGATCAAAAATGGGTGTTGAAGGATTTAATATTCTTAAAAATAAATTCTCAGTTCAAAATACTTTAAAAGAGGTTATTAATTTAATTGAAGAAGGTAATTAGATCAATTAGGAATTAAAGCATTGTATCTGTGTTAATTGTCTGTGCGCAATTGAAATGATTTTCTGGACATTTCTTAAATCCATGTAATCCACAAGGACGACAATCTAATTTTTCCTGTGTTTCAACAATTTTTGAATTCTCTGATAAAGGACCAAATCCAAATTTTGGTACTGTTGAACAGTAAATAGCGGTGGTTGGAGCATTCATGGCTGATGCCATATGCATCGGAGCTGAGTCATTAACAAAATTTATTGTTGCATTTGCAATTAATGCCGATGTTTGTAAAAAGCTCAAATCACCACATAAATTTGAAACTTTACTTCTGTTACAATTAGAAATAATACTTTCGCAGGCATCCCTATCATCTGGTCCGCCAATAAGATAGATGTTATATTTTGAATCAATTTTATCAATTAGTTCAACCCACTTGTTTTCAGGAAATTGTTTTGTAAACCAAACAGAAGTTGGGGCAATGCACATATATGGGCTCATTTTATATTCCGAAACTATTTGGTAATCTTCTTCGGAAGGATATAATTTGGGTTTAAAAATACTTTCATCAGTTATTTCCGAAATAAGCTTGATGTTTCGTTCAACTTCATGTTCTCCTTTACCAATTTCATGTTTTATTTTCCGGGTATAAGAAAATGATAGAGGATTTTTATTAAACCCAACCTTAATTTTACCACCAGAGAAAGCTGTAATTATTCCAGTCGAAGCAAATCTTTGAAGATTAATAACGTAGTTATACTTTTTACTTCGAACTAATTTTATTATTCTGAAAAGATTTTTCTTTTTATCCTTCTTTTTATCCCAAATTAAGATATTTGAAACATAGGGATGGCTTTTAAGTAAATTTTCATTTCCTTTTCGAAGCAAGAAGTCAATCTGAGAATCAGGGTAAAATGCTTGCAGTTTTTCAATTAAAGGTGTGGCAAGAATAACATCACCAATAAATGCTGTCTGTATTATTAAAAATTTTACCATAATTTAAACTGCAACATTGTATTCTCTTAAAGCATCATTTAATGAAGTTTTAAGATTTGTTGATTCTTTTCTTTTACCAATAATTAGAGCACATGGAACCTGATATTCGCCGGCATTAAATTTCTTTGTTTGTGTGCCAGGAATTACAACTGAACGAGCAGGAACAAATCCCTTGTATTCAATTGGTTCTGATCCTGAAACATCAATAATTTTTGTTGAGTTTGTTATAACTACATTAGCACCCAAAACAGCCTCTTTCTCTATATGAACTCCTTCAACAACAATACATCTCGAACCAATAAAACAATCATCTTCAATAATAACAGGAGCAGCCTGAATAGGTTCTAAAACACCACCTATTCCAACACCTCCGCTTAAATGAACATTTTTCCCAATTTGTGCACACGAGCCAACAGTAGCCCATGTATCAACCATCGTTCCTGAGTCAACATATGCACCAATATTTATGTACGATGGCATCATAATTACATCTTTTGCAACAAATGAACCATGTCGTGCAATAGCATGAGGAACAACCCTTACTCCAAGCTTATCATATCCTGTTTTCAGATTAATTTTATCATGAAATTCAAATGGTCCTGTTTTTATTACTTCCATTTTTTGAATAGGGAAATATAAGATAACAGCTTTTTTAACCCATTCATTAACTATCCATTTATTATTCACTGGTTCTGCAACTCTGATTTTTCCTTTATCCAACAATTCAACTACATCTCGAATCACAGTTTTTACTGATTCTGATTCCAACAGTGATCTGTTTACCCATGCTTCTTCAATTATCTTTTTCTTCTCATCGAACATAATAATAAAAAATATTGCGTTAATATATTAGATTAAAGTACGAAGATAACCAAAAAAAATGCATAAGCTTAAAGAATAAATTTGGAATGTTTAAAATAATTATTGTAAGTTAAAGTTTGTTAAACATAGTTTATTCCCATCTAATCATAAATTATATTTGTTGTTTGAAGGGAGAAAAGATGAATCAAATTTCATACAAAAAGAGTTTAATTGTAATTAGCATTTTAATATCTTCATTTTCCGGAATTACTCAGGATAATGACAGTTTGTTATACTTTTCTGGAGAAATCACAAGTACAGAAGGTAATTATCCTGTTGCTCTTGCTCATATTATAAACCTAAATCAGCACTGGATGGTTAGAGCTGATACAGTCGGATACTTTCGAATATGGGTAAAACCAGGAGATACACTTCATATTTCAGCTATTGGATTTGAATATCTTGAATATATCATCCGTAAAGTTAATACTGATTCTACAGTTCAGATATCTTTGCAAAATAAATCATATGAAATCCGTGAAGTAAGTATTACATTATTAGGTTCGTACAAAGACTTTAAGTATAAGGTTTTAAATTTAGAATTACCAGAAACAGGAATAAATCCACATGTAGAAAAACTTTTTAAGCATGTTGAGATTCAAACAGAAATAAAACCAGTAATAACTTCACCTGCATCACTGATATATTATTTGTTTAGTAAGGAAGCAAAAGAGATTAAAAAGTATTTCGAAATAATGGAAAGTCAGGATCAGGTTAAAGAGTTGGATAGCAGATACAATGTGCATATAGTTCAGAATCTGACAGGCTTGCAGGGAATGGATGCAAAAAAGTTTATGGAGTTCTGTAATTTTCAAGATCTATACATCCTAAGCATTTCGGACTACAATTTATATTCGGAAATAATGATGCGATTTGAAGCATATAAAAAAAGTATGAATAACTCGGAAATGCCTGATTGATTTTTTACTTTAGCAAAAAACAAGAATTTATGGCAATAAATATTCCCCACTTTGCAGATATTCAGAAAGCTCACAATAGAATTCAATCATTAATCCACAGAACTCCCATATTATCGTCATCAGGAATTAATGAAATGTTTAACTGTGAAATTTCATTTAAATGTGAAAATTTTCAGAAAGTGGGAGCATTTAAATTTCGTGGTGCTACAAATGCTGTGCGCCAACTCAGCGAAAAAGAATCCTTGTATGGAGTTGCAACACATTCTTCAGGAAATCATGCGGCAGCATTAGCTTTGGCAGCAAAACAACTTGGAGTTCCGGCATATATAGTAATGCCTGAAAATGCACCTGAAATAAAAAAGAAAGCGGTGCAAGCTTATGGAGCAGAAATAACATTCTGTAAACCTACGCTTAAAGCCAGAGAAGATACACTTGAAATTGTGAAGAACAGAACAGGAGCAACATTTATTCATCCTTACGATAACTTTAATGTAATTTGTGGTCAGGGAACTGCTGCGAAAGAATTATTAGAAGATGTTTCCAATCTGGAAATAATTATGGCACCGGTTGGTGGTGGTGGCTTAATGAGTGGAACAGCTATTTCGGCTAAATCAATGAAACCAGAAATAGATGTTTATGGTGCTGAACCATCAAATGCTGATGATGCTTATCGTTCTTTTATGAAAGGTGAATTAATTCTGGCCGGACCACCAAATACAATTGCCGATGGTTTATTAACTTCACTAAGTCCATTAACATTTCAAATTATAAAGCAGAATCTAAATGGAATATTTACAGTCAAAGAGGAAAGTATTGTCTTGGCAATGAGAATAATTTGGGAGCGCATGAAAATTATTATAGAACCATCTTCTGCAGTTCCATTAGCTACGATAATTGAAAATCAGGATTTTTTTAAAGGGAAAAAAGTTGGAATAATTATTTCAGGCGGGAATGTTGATTTAAACAATTTACCTTTTTAAAATAAACTTACCTTTTAATGGATAATGATCTGATAATTTCACGTCTGGGATTTCAAAATCAATACATTCTAAATCTTTGCTGTGAAAAATATAGTCTATTCTGAAAGATGGGAATTTTCCCATGTAGGATGTTCCAATACCTCTTCCGGCTTCAATAAATGAATCATTCAGGTTTGTTTTCATTGTTTTATATGTATACGAAACCGGAACATCGTTAAAATCTCCGCATACAATTACTGGGAATGGAGAGCTTTCAATATAATTTGAAATGATATTTGCCTGACTGGCACGCTTTATAAAAGCATCACGTAAGCGAGATGAAATATCTTTAATTTCTTTTAATCGCTCATCATCCTTTAATACTTTGCTGTTGGTTATAAAGGAGTAATTGTTTTTATTAAAACGAATTGACTGCAAATGATTGTTAAAGATTCGGATTGTATCATTTCCCTTTTTAATGTCGGTATAAATTGTTGAGTTGGATGAATTGTTAAAGTTGATAATACCTCTGTTTATAATTGGATAGCGACTGTAGGTTGCAATTCCGTAATTGTAGTTGCGATTCTCAATGGTATACTCAATGTGTTTGTAATACTTCTCATCCAATGATTTTCTTATGAAAGATTCTGTTAGTTCACCACTGTTTTTTGTAAAAAATTCTTGAAAGCAAATAATATCAAACTTTTCGTTATTAATAAATTCAAATATTTGGGTGGAAGTGTTTTCGTTTTCGTTCCAGTCATATAAATTAAAAAGTCTCACATTAAAGGATAATATGTTAAACTCTTTTTCACTGGAAACTTCTGTTTTAGCTTTTTTAAGTGGAACTTGAATATAGCTTGCCATATAATTCCAACCCAGCAGTATGGCAACTAAAGGTATTAGAAAGAAAAGTCTTTTTTTATATATCCAGAATATTATAAAAATCAAATTCATTAATAATAAAAAAGGATAGGCAAGACCAAAAAAAGCCAACAACCATATTTTCTCAGGGCTTATATAAACAGATAAATAAGAAAGCAGAAGAGCTCCTACAAAACAATAGTTTAGATATTTTAATATGGTATATATTATTGCTTTCAAATCACAATGATCTTGATAATTAAATCTAATTTAAAATTAATGATCGATAAATTCAAATGGAGTTAAATTATTTTGATAGATAATTTATTTATTGTTGCTAAACAATACTTCTTTTTCTTTTTTTGTCAGGCTGTCATAACCTGATTTTGCAATTTTATCTAAAACTTTATCAATATCTTCTTGCTTAGCAGCTTGAGTCTTATTGTAATCAATATCTTTTTCTATGTCGGTCATAGGTCGTTTATATGTAACCTTGAATTTTTGTTTTGGTTTAAACAAAGAAAATATCTTATCCATAAAATGATCAAAGCCTTTGGTTATATTTTTCCCTTTTCGTAATTGTGATATATAAAGATATCCGAATAAAGCACCACCTAAGTGAGCAATATGACCTCCTGCATTCGATGAAGCAATACTCAAAATGTCGATGACTATGGTTACAATAGCAATATATTTTAGTTGAACCGGACCAAAAAACATTAAATTAATAGTATGGTTTGGTGCATATACAGAAACTGCAATTACAATTGCAATAACAGAAGCAGAAGCTCCTAAAGCATAAGATACAGGAAGCACCTGATTGAAGACCGGAAGTAGATTAAAAGATAATATATATAATGCAGCACCTGCTATTCCTCCAACGAGATAAACGCTTAACAATTTTTTGTCATCGAAATAACGTAAGAAGATTTGACCAAACCAGTATAACCACAGAATATTAAATAGGATATGCATAAATCCCTGATGTAGGAACATGTATGTAATAATTGTCCACGGTTTATATATTAGATTATGAAAATCTGCTGGAACAGCCAACCAATTTATTATTGAAAATATTGGACTTATGTTTAAAAGAAAAAAGATTACTTCAATTATTTTCACTGCCAAAAAGACAGCAAGATTTATATAAATTAACTTAATTAAAGCACTTCCGCTTTTAAAGGATTTTTTTATTTCGTCGGCAATGTTCATGATTGTTGTTGTAACTTATACATTATTAATGGAGTAGCTTTTCTTAATAGAAATTAGTTGTTTTTTTATTCCATATTTTTATAAGAATAAAACCAAATAACATGCCACCTAAATGTGCAAAGTGTGCAATGTTGCTCCCAGGTTGAGTTAAACCAAGCCACAGTTCTAATCCACCGTAAAATATCACAAAATATTTTGCTTTAATTGGAATTGGAGGAAATAACAACATTAATTGAGTATTTGGGAAAAGCATACCAAAGGCTAAAAGAACTCCGAAAACAGCTCCTGATGCACCAACTGTTGGTATATTCATTTTAAAATCCATTAATTCATTAATATATTGTTTGGACATCACAACATATTGAGTAGATTCAGGATTTGAATACCATCCATCAAGCAGTTTGCTGTAAATCTGTGTGTAATATTCAGGGAAATGATCTTTAACAAGCAGAGCAAAAGCTTCAGGCGATGGAGTGTTAAAAAATGCAGTTATGTCATTTGTAATAGCTGTCATTTGCAAATGAATTACAAAAGTATGTAATACAGCAGCTCCAAGTCCTGTAACAATAAAATAAATAAAGAATCTTTTACTTCCCCATACTGTTTCTAAAACACGTCCAAACATATATAAAGCAAACATATTAAAGAATAGGTGCATTAATCCACCATGCATAAACATGTGTGTAACAAATTGATAAGGGCTAAAAAGGTCGGATTTAAAATAATGAAGCCCTAAAACATTGCTTAGCTGAATTCCTGCAACATTTGAAAGAACCCAGGTTGCAATCAGCATAACAACATTTATTAAAATAAGGTTTTTAACAACCGGAGGAATATCGCTTAATTTTACATTAAACATAACTTAAGAATTAGAATATTATTAAATAAAACGTTTTTCAATCTCATCTGTTTTAATGATGCTTACAATTAATTTGCCAAAAGGTGAGAAATTCGGATTTTGGCAGGCAAATAACAAATCAACCATTTCGCGCATTTCTTCATTGCCTAATTTCTGATTACTACTAATTGCAGATGCTTTTGCCAAAGATTTTGCAATTATTTCTTTAGCTTGAGTTTTCGCATCAACTTCACTGGTATTGTATTCGTTTAGGAATTTATCCAAAATCTGCTCAGGTTCCTGGTTCATAGAATCAACTGGCATGCCATTAACAATTACTGAGTTTCCTCCAAAATCATCAATATCAAAACCCAGAATTTTCAGATCTTTGTTTATATTCATTAATAAAGCATGGTCTTTAGTATCTAACTCAATGGTTTTAGGAAATAGAGTTTTTTGAGAAACTGCTGACTCATCAGATAAGGTTTGAATAAACTTCTCGAAAAGAATCCTTTCGTGAGCTCTTTTCTGATCTATAATCATTAATCCTGATTTAACAGGAGTCAGAATATATTTATTTTTAAAATGAAAATATTTGTCGCTAATATTAGGATCAGTAATTGATTGTTGAGAATTTTCGGTAGAAACAAATGAAAAATCTTGTGAAAGATCATTTTCTTTTTCAAATCCTTCATAAAGTTTATCCCAATTTGACAGATTTTCTTTTTCAAGAGACAAAGCTGAACTCTTAGGATTTTTACTTCCAGGCATTTTCTGCGCGAAAGGATTAAACGTAGGATCAATATCAATTTGCGGGGCTTTAATATCTGTATCTTTTGATAAAACAGGAATGTTAAAACTTTGCTCCAGATCAAAATCAATGGAAGGTCCAATGTTGTTTTTGCCCAACGCTTGTTTTACAGCTGAATGTATAATTTGCCAAATAGCTTGCTGATCTTCAAATTTAATTTCTGTTTTTGTTGGATGAATATTTACATCTATTGTTGAAGGATGAGCCTCTAAATACAAAAAGTATGAAGGCACAGACTCCGGTTGTAGTATCTGATCGTATGCATTAAGAATGGCTTTATTAAAATATGCACTTCGCATAAACCGGTTGTTTATAAAAAAGAACTGTTCGCCGGATTTTTTTCTTGCATACTCAGGTTTACCTATAAAACCTTTTATATTTATTATGCTGGTATTACTTTCAATGGTTATCAGATTTTGATTAATTCTTTTTCCAAAAACGGAAACAATTCTTTGCCTGATGTTTGCTTTGGGTAATAAGTATATTTCAGAATCGTTATGATAAAGTTTAAATTCAACTTCAGGATTTGCAAGAACAATTCGTTGAAATTCTGAAATAATATGACTGAATTCTGTGGTATTCGATTTTAGAAACTTTCTTCGTGCTGGCACATTAAAAAACAGATTCTTTACTGCGAAATTTGTTCCTTTAGCACAACTTACAGATTCTTGGCTGGTTACTTGTGAACCTTCAATTGTAATTTGTGTTCCAACCTCGTTATCTTCTTGCCTGGTTTTTACTTCAACATGTGCAATTGCGGCAATCGAAGCTAATGCTTCCCCACGAAAACCCATTGTAGAAATGGAAAACAAATCATCAGCATTTCTAATTTTTGATGTTGAGTGTCGTTCGAATGAAAGTCTGGCGTCTGTATCCGACATTCCTATTCCATTATCAATAACTTGAATTAGAGTCTTTCCGGAATCTTTTATATTAATGGTAATTGATTCAGCTTTAGCATCAATAGCATTTTCTGTTAATTCTTTTACAACAGAAGCTGGTCTTTGAATAACTTCTCCTGCAGCAATCTGATTTGCAACGGAATCGGGTAAAAGCTGAATTATATCTGACATTTAAAAAATCAATTTAGAAATAAAGAAGAAAATATACGATTGCAAACAAAATGATTAAAATGATTACAAATCGCATTGTAGATTTTCGTTTCTGCTCAACGTTCTTTTTAAAATAACCACGCATTTCTCCTTTTCTAATACTTGAAACATAAGGTTTTTGCGGATCATCTTCAGAAACACCCATTTCTTTTTTTATTTGCTTAACTCGTGATTCAAGTTCTTCTTTTTGCTCATCGTAGTATCTGGGCTTAAATTTGAATTGCTTGTTTTTTGGAGTATGTAAAAATCGTATAGCCATTTTATTAAATATTTATAGGTGCAAAGTTATTCAATATTTTGTCATAAATCCCAGTCTATGCTTTAGAATTGTAATTCACAATCTAACTAAAAGATTGTGAAGTCTTTAAGTGGCTAATTTGCAGCCTTTTTGGGTTCAGCGAGTTTCCGGTGCAAAAATTAAAATTTGGCTAATTCCCAATTAGACATTATCGTTATTTGAAATTCTAACACATAATACGAGTTAATTGAATTTTAAAGTAATGATGTAAATATTACGTTTATATCATACATAAATTGTGCTTTTATTTCGTAAATAAGTCATTATTTATCCTATATTTGCACGGCGAATTCAGAAATATGTGAATTTGATTCGAAAATATTACAATTAAATGTTTGTGAATCAGATAAACTTTTATATTTTTGCATTCCCAAAAAAGTATAAAAACTGTTAAAAAATTAATAGATGTACGCAATTGTAGAGATCGCAGGACAACAGTTTAAAGTAGAAAAAGACAGAAAAATCTTTGTTCATCGCTTAGATGCAGAAGAAGGATCAACTGTTGAATTCGAAAAAGTATTGTTGATAGATAATGACGGAAAGGTAAAAGTTGGAAAACCTACCGTGAAAGCTGCAAAAATTTCCGCTAAAGTTATTGCTCACCAAAAAGGTGACAAAGTTCTTGTTTTCAAGAAAAAGAGAAGAAAAGGGTATCAAACGCTAAACGGTCACCGTCAGCAATTTACTCAAATTCAAATCGAAGAAATTATTATTGCTTAATTTTAAAATATTTTAGAAAATGGCACATAAGAAAGGAGCCGGTAGTTCACGTAACGGTCGCGAATCGGAAAGTAAACGATTAGGTGT
>DAOWGM010000162.1 GCA_030637515.1 Bacteroidales bacterium | reverse complement strand
GTGATAGTTATTTTGGGCGACCTTTTGACAATCCAGTATTTTAAGAGAAATCAATTTCTGTTTGCAACGAAATTACCAAACTGATAGTTTTGGGAGGCACAATATGGTAACATCACATCACCAGTAATTTGGGGGTTTTTGGCGGTTTGACTAAGTTTTGCTATCTTCGGTTTCAATTATCGGTTTGACAATGTAGGGTAGGGGAAACCCAAACTACATGGTATGTGAAGACCGTTATAAGTAAGGCACAAAAAAATTAGGGCTTAAATTTCAACTCAATTTGTTAAGCAAATAATTCAAGCATCATTTTTTACATTCAGACAGTTTATATTAGTCCAAAACTTTATTGCGGTTTGATAATGTAATATATTTTATTTGTAGCGTTTTGATAGGAAATTTATTAAAATTGGTTCGGTAATAATGATAAATAAAAATTAGTATTCCCACCCGCTTTTTGCAGCCTCACGGCTACAGTTGTTATTTTCCAACCGTTCATTTAAACACATTTACTACACTTCGTTGCGTAAAAAAGTTTAAATTTTGCATTCTTTACTTTTATCTTTTTCCTTTTATCTTTATTCTTGTTCTCTTGCAGAACTCAAAAAAACTTCTACTTTTGTATACTTATAAACTTAAAAATCAAAACTAATAACCCGAATAACAACATTGATTATGAAGAAAAATTTTAACATTCTTACAACAGCAGCATTCTTACTATGCACAGCAGCAGTTAGTTTTATTTCTTGTGACAAAACTGATGATCCAACACCAGAACCTGAAATGGTAGCAACAAGCATTGAGCTTGTAAGTGGCGATAGCCAAACAGCTTTTACTGGCGAAGCATTAGTAAATAAAGCTGAAGTAATGGTAAAAGACCAGGAAGGTGCAGCATTTGCAGGCGAAGTAGTTAATTTTGCAGTAACAGAAGGTTCGGTTTCTACAGCAACAGTAACAACCGATGCTAATGGTAAAGCAAGCGTAACATGGACACTGAGCGCAACAGAAGGTACACAAACCTTAACCATAACAGGAACAAGCACATTAACAGGCTCTCCAATAAGTGTTACAGCAACAGCAGAATACAAACCCGTAATTGGTGATTTTAAATATGGTGGTGTAATCTTTTACATTGACGAAACAGGTACAAGCGGTTTAGTGTGTGCGGTAACAGACCAAAGTGCAAGTGCAGAATGGGGTTGCTATGGAACAGAAATTACTGGGGCTGATGAAACATCAGTAGGCACAGGGGCGCAAAATACTCCAGAGATTTTAACTGACTGCCTTACAGACGGTATAGCAGCGGATATTTGTACTGAATTAACATTAAACAATTACAATGACTGGTTTTTACCGAGCAAAGATGCTTTAAATTTAATGGCAGAAAATATAGCAACCATTAATGCAACTGCAATTGCAAATAGTGGAACTGCTTTTACAGTTGATTATTATTGGAGTTCTTCTGAAGCAAATTCAACTGGTGCTTGGGTGATATATTTTGATGGTTCATCTGTAGCTGAAAACTATGGTAAAAACTCAGATTTTTATGTTCGTGCAGTAAGAGCTTTTTAAAATAGAACTATAAGAAATTAAATTAGGGGCTGTCTTTATTAGGCAGCCTTTTACTTTTGTGTCAGATTATATTAAAGTTCATTTATACGAAAAATCAGTAAATAATGTTATAGAATTGACACTCAAAAAGAATGTAAATCATGAATTTACAATTATTCATGACTTTTTTTAAAAACTTTCTTTTTTTGTAAAAAATTATATTACTTTCGTTAATTATTTCAACAATTTAGGAATTTTTTTATACAAACTATTAACCTTATTTATACAATCTCAATACAGGTAAAATCTAAAATTAAAGTATATGAAACGTATTTTTACACTTTTATTTATTTTTTCATTTCTTCTTATTTTCATTGTTACAAAAGCACAGGTTAGTGTTAAAAACTCTGGAGGAACAAATATAACGGAACTACCATTTTGTAGTTCATCAACAGAAACTATTTCCATAACTTTTAGTGAAAAGAAAACGGGTTCCTGGGATTATCAATTTAAAGCTACAGGAAATTCAATAACCTTAACTCTTGATGGTGATGCCAGCAGTTTTACTTTTGAAAATACCGATGCAGATCCTGTAACCGCAACTATAAACAGTGGCGTTACCACACCAACTCCAGATGTAAGTGGTATAGTATTTTCACATACATCAAAAGTAATAACCATAACATTTAATAATACACCTACAGCAAATGTAGACGACATTCTTTTTGGAAACATAAAAATTAAAACTCCTGACAATTATGTAGATGATGAGATCAATTTTGACATTGGAAATAACTGTCTGGAAAATGCAAGTAGTCAAACGCCTGATAAAAATATAAAACTTACCAGTGCAGCTCCTGAATTGGAAATAGATGGCAAGTACTGTTATAATGAATCAGCAATAGAAGTCTCTTTTAAAGATGATAGTTACGATTGTTCAACCCTTACACTCCAGAAATGGGATTCCGTAGATTCGGAATGGGACAATATAAACACAAGTTTTGATTACTCAAGTAAAGTAAGTTTAGATTTAGACGATCAAATAAGGCTTATAACCGGAGCCGGAAGGTATTCAGATCCAATTACATTTAATGAGACCGATCATCTTACTAAACCTGTTTTTACTGCACCGGCAGGTAGTTTAACCAATCCATGCTGGAGTGATATAATAGCTTTAACAACAACATATAATTTTGGTACAGCAACTGAACCCAATGAGTACAGATTATATTTAAACGGCACAATAACTCCGATCCTGACAATAGATCCTGACGATCTGGAAGCAACCTTAAAATATACACCTACAGCAGACGGAACACTTTTATTTTCTGCTTATTTCACTGATGGTCCTGAAATTTTTTCTGATCCTCCCCTTACAGTTTCAGGTCTTATTACTATGGGTGAATCTTACTCTTTAATATCAAGTGAAGTGGTTCCATATGCAGAGGGAGAAATAGAACTGATGGACTATTTTGAGGGTGCAAAACCAACCTTACCTTCAGCATCTCAGATGGATATAGATTTCGGTTACGGACTGGAAACATATCAGGTATATGGTGATGAAGATGGATTTTATAAATTTATATTGCCTTACGATAGTAATCCTTCAAATAATACAACAAAATTTGACACTAAGGAAGAAGGGGTTTTCCTTAATTATAACACTGGTAATGATATCAGGTTTTATTATGGTGTTGAAGTGGGTGGCAAAGTATGTTATGATGTGGAACAAACCAGTATTTATGTAATACGCGACCGAATATTTGTTCCTGCCCAGTCGTTTTGTTCTACAGATAATGACTCATATACAATTCTGATTGACAAGAATTTTAATGATTTTAAAGGTCAGCTGGCATTAAATTATGAACAGAAAATCTCTTTTGATTCTTGTGAATTTAGTATTGGCGGCACAGTAATTGATCCTTCAGACTACACGTATGTAAGCGGTGAAAATGAAGAAATCACTTTTTCACCCTTTGGTATTGATCTGGATGGAGCAGATCAGGTTCTGATAGATGTTAAAGCAAATCTTATTATTGAAACATTTTTAATAACCGGAGGTACTGGAGATGTATATCCTGCCTGGGCAGCCTTTACAGATTATGATTACTTAGATAGGGTTAACCATGAAGGTAGAATATATCGGGCAAATCAGGATATCCCGGTTGAAATAGGCATTATTCCTGAGCTCCCCGTTGATTACTTAGGGGAAACCAAGTCTGTACCTGATAATCAGACTAAGCTTTATCCTCGTATGATTTTTCCGGTACCATCTTCTACTTCCATTTACTGGTACGATATAGGTTCCTATGTTCTTCCTGGCAGCGACACAACGTCTATTGGAACTTTACCATATGAATATGCGAGTACAAGTTTTTACATTTTTAAAACAGAAGTGGACGGAAACCTGAATTTAGCACCTGAATATTGTATTAGCGATAAATCAATTGAGGTAACAGAAACAAATGGGTATACCATCGACAGTATTATGAAGAGTGGCGCTTCAGAACATGCTATAAATAAACTCGCTGGTATATGGAAATTCAAACCGGAAAACATGCTTTCCGATCCGGCTAATACATTTGAAACCATTTCATGGTATTTGTATTATACTGATAAACGGGGATGTTCTGCTCCGGCAAAGGTATTTAGCTTTAATGTTGATCAAACTGTGGATTATATAGCCGGAGAAGCAAATTTAGGTTTGAATGCAGAATATTGTCCTGAGAATACAGAAATAAATTTAGTTGAAAGTTCGGTTATAAATAAATTAATTGGAAATGTAGAAGTAGATGATGGTGGCTTAATTACAGAAATTACTGATAAACTGTTTAATCCATCGGAATTCTGGAGCATCGGTGATCCTGCGCAAACTCTCCAGTTCAATTTTAATTATCGCCATGATAACGGCTGTGCTTACATTGATAATTTTGAAGTTACTGTTAATCCTGTTCCTTCAATTTCCTACAATGTGGAAAATGTATGTTTTGGAGAAGCAATTGAATTTTCAGGGCCCACTGAATATCCCAATAATACTGATAAACTAACATGGGTATGGGATTTTAATGACTCTAAATCGCTTACATTAGAAGATTACCGTGATAATGATCCTGTGATTCCTGATAATACGCACAATGGTATTACCACTGGTACATATAAGCAACCATTGCATAATTACTTAAGTGCAGGAGAATATACTGCAAATCTAAAAGTTACAAGTGAAAACGGATGTGCAACCGAAAGTGATTTTAATATAATCGTAGGCTCTTATCCAAAAGTTAATTTCACACCATCAGGTTTTGTACAAAATAGTACAACTTCTTTTATTAATTCTTCATCGGATGAAGCGTTTGACCCCGTAAATTCTGCTATATGGAATTTCGATGATCCGACATCACCGGATAATATTTTTCCACAAAACTCTATTCAATCTACAACTCATCAATTTGTAACTACCGGCGTTCACGATGTTATATTAACTCTTAGTACAGCCACCGGATGTGAATCTTCTGATACTGTAAAAGTGCCGGTATTCCCACTTGAAATTGTTACATCAGATATAACTTACGAAGCCTCATTTGATGCTATGGATCATGGTTGGATAGAAGCTGAAGAATATGACAAAGGATTACCTTCGGGTTGGAAGCTACAGAATGTTGCAGGATCATTTAACAGTGGATCGAACACCAACGGTATGATTTGGCAAACCGGAGACCCTGCCGATGATATTAAAAATGAGAATTCGTGGGTAGAATCTCCTTGTTTTGATATTAGCGGACTTGATTTCCCTTTACTTTCAATGGATATTTACCAATCAGTAGAAGCCGGCAGTGATGGTGCAGCTGTACAATATACCATTAACGATGGTAAATCCTGGAAATTACTGGGCGATCTTAACGAGGGTGTTAACTGGTATGATACCAGAGGTATTGTAAGTAATCCGGGTACACAATCCGGTGCAAGTACCGGATGGTCGTTAAATGCAAAGGAATGGAAAACGGCACGTTATACGCTGGATGATCTGAAGAAAGAAATTTCAGATTCATCAGCCAGTTATGTGCGATTCCGGGTTGCATATGCCAGCAATTCAGGAAATGCTCCTGGATTAGAAGTAAATGGATTTGCTTTCGATAACTTCACATTAACGAACCGTAATCGTGTTGTTATGATAGAGCAGTTTGTAAATTCTGTTCATAATAAAACTTTACAAGAACAAGAAGAAGAATGGCTTGATGATTTTCTGAATGGCAGAGAAGCCGAAGTAGTAGACATGCGTTATCATAATAAAATTTCACACGATACCGATCCTTTATTTGAAATAAACAAACCGGATATTAGCTCACGCTCTATGGAATACGGAGCTACACGAAGCCAATTAACCATGGTTGATGGTATACGCCGATGTGTGGCAAGCGAATCTGTTTCTGCTTTTACAGATGTAGATTATTACTATAAAGAGCGTACTTTAACCGATATTAGTTTTGATATTGATGTTACACACTATGTTAATGGCGAAAATCTTGAAATTACTGCCGACATTACAAAAGAAAAAGAAGATTTATTAAGCGTTGGTTCGCAAAAATGTGTTGTGCGTATGGCTATCGTTCAGCATGGGTACGAACATAATGGAGAAACCTATAAAAATGTTGTGGTTGAATTGCTACCTAACGGTGAGGGCAATGTGGTTGCAAGTATTCCTGCCGATTTTGCAGCAAACGAAACAATGACTGTAACAGGCACTTGGACACCAAACGTAACAACTACTGGAAATGAATTTAGGTTGGTTGTTTATGTTCAAGGTATTTGGGGCGTAGATGAAGTACACCAGGCTTGGTTCGAAGATTCAATTGCTGTGCCTCAGGTTACTGTAGCAAAATCAGCTGAATCGGAAAAATCAGGTGAAAGTAATAGTTTTACTATATATCCTTCACCAGTAAAAGAGAAACTGAATATAAGCTGGCACGAAACATTAGAGAACCCAATACGATGGAAACTAGTTTCTATGTCGGGATCAGTAGTTAAACAAGGAATTACACCTGCAGGACAAATACACGAAGAAATTTATACCTACCAGTTTAATAGAGGTATTTATTTACTAATCACAGAAGATCAGACAACCTCTGAAGTTGAACAACGTAAGATAGTGATTGTAAAATAGAAATTAAAAGCAAGACATAATGTCAAAGGGCGGTTCCGGTAATGATCAGAACCGCTCTTTTATTTATCACGGTTGCGTGAATATAATGTTTTTAGAGTACAGGCTTCGTAAATAAATTAATAAAGTGTGAAGTTTTTAGTAGTACTTACTTTCATAGAAAGTATAGAATTTTGGAATAAACTTTGTTATCTTTGTTATAAGAACAGAGAAAGAAAAAAAAGAAAATGTCACGAGAATTTTTAAACCGTAATCATCAACAAAATTCAGATAACAACAATAATATCGAAAATCAGAAAAAGATTGATCCGGTTGCGCAGTTAAAATGGTTAAATAATCAACAAGTGGATGCTGGCTGGGGTCTTGATCCTGCTCAAATGTTTGCAAGAGAAGAGAATGAAAATGATCTCGAAGCACTTCAAATGAAGAGTTTGGCAAGTTCAATGATAGCTTCAGGTCCTATTAACCCAAATCAACTGAAAAAAGCAAACTTGAATACCTATATTGTAAAAAAAGGAGAGACTTTGGGTGCATTAGCCTTAAAGTTTAAAACAACAATTCATGAACTTAAAACTTTAAATTATAGCAAACTGCAAAAATGGGGAACTGTAGAAGGATTTAATACCGGAGACACAATTAATTTACCTGCGTTGTCATCTGGCATTGAAAGTCTTGAAGTAATAAGCCCAGTTAAAATACTAAATGATTGCTTTCAAAAATATAAACTTGGAACACTCAATATGCCTAATTTTGCAAGAGCTGTATTACCTTACGTTTCTGAATATGAAAATGAAATAATTGATATTTTTAATCAGCTTTCTTGGAATGAGAGAGACAATTTTGCTTATGCGTTAACTATTAATTCAGATAATGCTAAATTATCAACATTCGGAAAAGATTTGTTAAAGAGAATGAGTTCAGAATTAGAGAGTTTATTGACATTAAAACGAGATGAAAATATAAAACAAAAGGAAAGGATAGAACAATTAATTGGAGAAAAAAAATCGTCTCCTGTCGAAGCAAAAAATAAAGATACACAAATTTCTACATCAAGCTGTTGGGATTCATCCTCGAATAATAATATTGCGAAAATTCATTCTAAATTAAAACCTCTTGCTTTTAAATTTATTAATGTTCTTGACAAGAATCATAATATAAAGATTAGAGCATATCAGGGATTAAGAACATTTGAAGAACAAAATGAACTTTATAAAAAAGGGCGAGACGATGAAGGTAAAACTGTGGATAAAAAGAAAATAATAACAAATGCAAAAGGTGGTCAGAGTTATCATAATTTTGGCCTAGCAATTGATGTAGTAGAAATAAAAGAAGGTAAGGCGCTTTGGAAGAATGAAAATTGGGAGTTAATTGGGAAAGTTGGTAAAGAGTGTGGATTTGGTTGGGGTGGTGATTGGTCTGGATTTGTAGATAAACCTCATTTTGAATATACAATGAACTATAGTTATCAGGAATTACAAGATTTGAAAAAACAAGGAAAATGGAAATTATAAAACTATTTATTATGAAATACATATTTTTAACTATTACAGCATTATTATGTAATTATTCGCTTTATTCACAGTCAGATGAAGAAAAAATATCAGTGATAAGGGATATTTTCTATTCTACTGAAAAATCTGTTGAAAACTGTAAGAAAAATACGTTTGACTTTACGGGATACTCTTCTCAAGGTGGAGATCTCGATGTATATGCTATTGAGAATATGACTTGTAAGGCTGTAATAACTTATTATGGAGAAATGGGTAAAAAGAGCAAAGAGTTTTATTTTAGAAATGATAGTTTGTTTTTTGTATTTGAAGTTATATACAATTATAATCAACCAGCTTCTTTGGGCGATGTTATTATTGAATCAAAGGAAGAAAATAGATATTATATTTGGAATAAATCTATTGTAAAATTTATTGATACAGAAAAAAACGAATATTGGAATAAATCAATACCAAATTATTCAGATATTTCTGAAGTTATTTTTTATGAAGCTAAGAATATTCTATTTAAAAAATAAGATGAAAATATTTAGTGTTTTACAAACACATTGGTAAGCCCGCTCTTTCCAGCACATAATCAAAGGCTTACCAAAAAGTTTGTAATCTAGCCCAATTTTGCCGTTACCGGCAATTAGTAATCCCGACCTTAATACTAATTTTTTAGTTTTTCATAGATAAGTTTTTTACCAACTTGACAAGTGTGGTAGCACTTTCGCCCAACTTATAACATCGGGTCATAAAACATGCGGGGGTTTGGTGGTTTGCGAGCTTTTTACTACTTTTAAATTTTTGTAACCGGGGATACTGAAACAGGGCGAAAACCCACACGATTTCATACCCGAAGAACGTTAGCGGTAATGGTTTAAGCTGCGTCATGCTAAAAAATATATAAAATGAAACTTGATAAAGAATTAGGTATACTTACAATCGGTAATAATTCATTTGAAGTTGATCAATCTGATACAAACGTTTATTGTGATATTGAGTTACCAATTTTAACAAACATGAGTTTCAAAATTAGTGAAATTATTGAAGATGTAATTTTTAGAACTCATAGTGTTGACGGATTTGGTACTTATTTATTTTATGAACTAACATTTTTTAAAGATTCGATTGAGAAAGATTTTGTTGTTTTCTCATTAGTTTGCAACCAACCTAATAAATATTGGGAAGGACAGTGGGGACTTTCAACACTGTTAGCTACATTAGCCGATGTAGTTAAAGATTCTGAAGAGTTAATTATTGGTTATGACTGTTTGCGACTTGAAGATGATTGGAAATATCTTGATGTTTCTTTTACAATAGAAAAGGACTTTAGTTTTAATGAAGTAATTACCAAGTATGTAGATTCATTAAAACAAATGGTTAAAAGGACAGAGCTAATTCTTTCAGGTGTAGTATGGAAAATAGAATATGAGAAAAATGAGAAACTTTTTTGTACTGAAATAATTTTTCCACTGTTGAGAAAGATGGAGTTTTTTGATGTGAGATATAATCATGGAGTAAAAGAGTATGGTAAAGACTTCACATTTTCTGAACAGACAAAGTTTGGTAATTTAAGACATTATGCATTGCAAGCTAAGGCTGGGAGTTTGAGTGGAAAAGTAAATTCGGATATAGATATAATTATTGGACAACTAAACGATGCTTTCTCCATGCCCTATCATGAAATAAGTGCAAATGAAAAAAGGTATATTTCGACATTTATAATTGCCATAAGTGGTTCTTTCACCGATAACGCCAAAGACAAAATAGCACAAAAAATCCCACCTCATTTTCGGGGAAATGTTTACCTATTGGATAGAGATAAGATAATGGAACTAATTGAAAAGTTTTGGAATTAACAATAAAATTTAAACTGAAAGAAGTTGAAGAAAAATACAGATTTAATATTACCACAACCGCTAACATGTGTTCAAATTACATGCGGGGTTTTGGTGGTATGCTGACAAAATATTATCTTAGTAAAGTTGTTTAGCGGGGGACATTGAAACAGGGCGAAAACCCGCACGTAACTTAACACAAGACCGTTAGCGGTAATAACAAAACAAATCCAATGATAAAGGTATTTTTAATAATTTTTATTTCAATTAATACAATAGCTTTTGGACAGACTAAAATCTTTCCAGAGCAGATTGCTTTTGACTACCTTGAAAGTGAATTATTAAAAGAGCATTTTGATAATAATGTTAAGTTTATTTTGAATAAAAAAATTAGAGAATGTAATAATCGTTGTTTTCCTAAATGCGAGAATGATAGTTTAAGTGATAATTATTTGTATGTTGCTACAAATGATATTTATCCTTCACCAACTGATAGTTTTGTAAATGCACAGAAAGAATATATATTAAAAAACGATAGTATTCTCTTTGATATAGCGAAAAGCGATCAATTTATTGATAAGTCTTTATTTTCAAACAAAAAGAAAATAAGAGAAGTAAACATCTATGAGAATTTCAGTGTTATTCCGAATCTTTACCTTGTGAGAATATCAGTTGAATCAGAAGCTATAGAAACTAATTTTTTTATTGAAGTTGACAAGAATGGTAATGTAACCAGATGGTGCTCTGGAAAACGGGTGTAATAATATCTAAATTGTTATGGACAAAATTAAAGTAAAGCTTTCACATTGGACTTTCCCAGATGGAAATAATTTTAAGACATAGAAGTAATTATAAAAGCAAGAACTAATTATGAAATTGATTGATAGAATTGCATACATAACATTTTGGATTAATATTTTATTTATTCTAATTATGTTTGTATTACCTGTGATTACATTAAATATTCCAGGCTTGTTCGAAAAATTTACGGCTAATAATGGAATGAATATATATAATTTACCATTTCAGATACTTAGTTTTGCAGTAATTTTTCATTGGGGCTATTGCATTTGGTTTTTATTCAAATATGATAGATATTCAAAATCAATAATTCTTCTATTTTTCTTAAATGCACTTTATGCTCCAATTTATTATTATCAAGTAAAAATTAAAAAGAGACCGTTAAAGAATAAAATTAATTATAAAAAAACTGAATCTGTATTTGATAAAATTGTTGTTAATGAAGAAGTAGATAATAATTTAGAATAAGAAATTAATTGTTACAACCGCTAACAGCTGTTCAAATTCAATGCGGGGTTTTGTGGTTTGCTGACTAAGTTTTATCTTAGTAAAGTTGTTCAACGGGGGACAATGAAACGCGGCGGAAACCCGCACAAAATTTAACAGCGGACCGTTAGCGGTAAGCTTTTTCGAGAGCAGTAATTAATGGAATTCAATAATTTTAAGTTTGTAATAATGAACATAAAAAATCGCATAAAATTTTCACCACCTTTTTTACTTATTCTGTTCTGCTCTATGATAGTAATTTTCTTATTGATAGTATGGTTATTAAAAGGATTTTATTCCATTGGTAGTATAATAATTCTAATTATTAGTTTAAGTTGTCTATCATACAGGAAAAGTGTAAAAGTTTCTAAAGAGAAATGTGAATTTTATTATCATTTTTTATTCTTCAAATTTGGTAACCGTAAAATTGAATTTAGAGAAATAAAAGAAATAATTGTTATTATTAAAATCAATAATCAGAAAATTAAAACTTTTGCTCCAAGGTCAGCAGGTTATAAATATTTAAAAAATGAAACTGCAGAATTAGTAATTATTAATTCGCAAAGTAAAAATATCTCTATAATAAAATCAATTAAGCAAAACGAAATTCATAGACTGGCAAAGCTTTTTTCCGAATATTTTAATATAACTATACAGCATAAAAAGCAAACTAACAATTACCCAGAAAAGGAATTCACAGGTGGAATCATTTAGATAAATTTGCATTTTGATACTTTTATAATGAATCTAAAAATATTAAATTATAAATGCCAATCGCACTTACAGAAACTGATAATTTTATGATAGATTTAACAAATTGATAAATGAAAATACTTGAAATTTCATGAATATTTTAAAGGATATAACAATTGAAAAAATAGCAGGATTATTAACATTAGTCATATTTTTTGGGTTTGCTTTTTATGCAGGAATTTCAAGTTATATTAAGAAAAGAAAATGTCCAAAGTGTAAATCATTTATCAAGACAAAGATTGTTTCAAAAGGTAATTTAGGGGAGAATTTTGGAAGTTCGTTTCATCAAGATTTTAGAGTCTTTTTTAAATGTGGAAAATGTGG
>DAOWGM010000147.1 GCA_030637515.1 Bacteroidales bacterium | reverse complement strand
TTTTGGGATTTTTAACTTCTCCGGCAATTGATGCAACTTTTGTTAATCCTCCAAATGAAATAAAAATAATCCCCATTACGGTAAAAACAGAATTCCACCCATTAGGCATAAATGGTACGTATTTATGAACATCAACATGACTAAAACCAAAAAATATATATAAAACTAAAATAGAAATAAGTCCGATAACCATTATAGTTTGAAATAATGTACTTTCTTTTGTTCCGATTATATTTAAAATTGTAAAAAATAATACCATGCCCACAGCAACAAGTTTTATAATCTCAGGCGATGAATTGTTAAACATAGGTTGGATTAATAATCCTATACCTAAAAGTGCAAAAGCAGATTTTAATCCCAAAGAAAACCATGATGCAAAACCAGCGAATGTTCCCACAAACGCACCCAGACTTCTATGGACAAAAAAATATGTACCACCGGATTTTGGCATTGCAGTAGCTAATTCCGATTTGGAAAGTAATGTTGGGATTACTAATAATGCAGAAAAAAAGTAAGCGATAATAATTGAAGGTCCGGCTTTTAGATAAACAATAGCAGGTAAAATAAATAATCCTGAACTAATCATAGTTCCAGTTGCTACACAAAAAATACCAAAAGCACCTGTTGTCTTCTTTAGCATTAACAATGAATTATTGAAATAATTTTATGCTAATAAATGTATAAATGATATATTTATTAGTCAATACCTACAAGATAAGTAAAATTTATATAATATTCATCTTTAAGTTAATATCCCAAAATAAATTTGTAGCTGTATATAAAGCTAAAATATATTAAATAGAAAATTTATATAAAGTAGAGAGTCATGATCAAAATCCAGAAATTCAATAATAACTACATCATTCCGGGTTTTAAATTTTTTTCACTACGATCAACAACAAACTCTATTCTACGTTTAATTGTTTCTTCTCTTTTTACAGATATAACCCATCCAATATAATTATTTTGATTTGAAGGAGAAAAATTATAGAAGTTCTTGAATGCAGTATGATTTGTTTTTAATGCCTTTAATAACTCTTGTGGCATTTCAAATTTTGTTTTTGATGAATATGCTCTTTCCCACCAACCATTCTTTTTAGCTAACTCAACTTTTCCCATACCTGCATTAGTCATCTGGTTTTCTTTAATCATTTTTTCGACACGTTTCTTATTTGCTAACGACCAAACACTATTTGGCTTTCGAGGAGTGTATTTTTGCATATATGTTTCATCATCAATTCTTTTTACCAAACTATCAATCCAACCAAAGCAAAGAGCTTCCTCAACTGCTTCATTGTACGTAACCGTTGGTTTTTTAGTGTGTTTTTTAAAATATATAAGCCATATCTCAGTTTCAATAGTATGGTTTTGCTCCAGCCATATTCTCCATTCATCGCGATTTTTGCAGAAAAGCGTTTCCATTAATTGATATATTGATTTATCAGCTCTTTAGTTTCTTTGGAGTATATCTCATATTCTGTCTTTTCAAGACCTTCTAAGGAATTCTGATACTTATCCATTTTAATTAAAATATCTTTATAATCCTTTGTGCTCAATACATTAGAAATATTCTGAAGTATTGCTCTTCTGTAATTTAAATTCCCATTTAATACAACAATATCGTTAATCAACTCTATTTTAGGTTTCTTCCAATAATCAGTTAAGCTAAATCCCCATTCTTTAAATGAAATTTCAGATGTTAATTTCTTAATAATATTTATGGATATTTTTTTTGGAAGAAATTCCACTTCTGAATTAACAACCTCAATATTGCGCGAATCTATATTTACTACATTAATAACTTTATCAACTTTAAAAAAGATGTTATTATTATCTTTCCATTTAATTGGTATTTGCTGATCATCTGATTGAATAGTTTTTAATTTACGAACCGAATTTTCGTTTACAGTTAAATGCCATAAAACGACATTAGAACTGTCTTTTATTAAATAGATTATTTGATTTTCGTCTGGTGATAATTCTGGACAATTAATATTATAATCAAAATAATCCAGCGTCTTGGTAGTTAAGTTATAAGAATAAAAGCCTTTGTATTTTTTAAATAATTCTTCAAAAAGAGTATTAGACGAATGCTTTATTCTCCATTCCCAACCTCCCGTAGGTTTAATGCTAAATATAAGCTTGTTTTTTTGTAATGAAATGTGTTCCGACCATGATGTATATGGTAAATTTCCAAAATTATAGATTTTGTTAAGTAGATGATTTTCAATATCAAAGCTATAAAGACTTACACTCTTATAGATAATTTTTTGAGTTCCTCCATCAGGAAAACGGCTTATTCCTTTTGGTGGTTGTCCGGCTTGTAGAGTGTGAAAAAAATAAACTTGTGTAGAATCCTGATTTATTTTTCCTGATTTGAAATCAGAACTAATTACAACAAAATCTTCGTAGCAACTGGTAAAAATTAAGCTAATTAATATTAGATTAAATAGCTTTTTAAAAAAAGTATAGTCCATTTTTATGAATTTTGTATCAAATTAAAAAAACGAACTATACTTTCAAAATAGTTTATCTAATCTTTTGAGATTGCCCTTGAAATAATCAACTTTTGAATTTCAGATGTTCCTTCATAAATCTGTGTTAGCTTCGCTTCGCGCATCAACCTTTCTACATGATATTCTTTAACATAGCCATATCCACCATGAATTTGAACAGCCTCAGTTGTTACTTTCATTGCAACATCTGCTGCATAAAGTTTAGCCATTGCACTAATAGTTCCATAAGGTTGATTGTTATCTTTTAACCATGCTGCTTTGTGCACAAGTAAACGCGCTGTTTCAATTTCTGTAGCCATATCGGCAAGCTTAAATGCAATTGCCTGATGATTTACTATTTCTGTTCCAAAAGCTTTTCTTTCTTTAGAATATTTTAAAGCAAGATCGTATGCTCCAGCTGCAATTCCAAGAGCCTGTGCTGCAATTCCGATTCTTCCACCTTCCAAAAGTTTCATAGCAAATTTAAAACCAAAACCATCTTCGCCTATGCGGTTCTCTTTGGGAACTTTAACATCCGTAAACATTACTGAATGAGTATCAGAACTACGCATACCCATTTTATCTTCATGAGGGCCTAATGATATTCCTTCAGTATGTCGATCAACAATAAATGCATTTATTCCTTTGTGCCCCAGTTCAGGATGTGTTTGTGCCATTACTATATATGTACCTGCAGTATTTGCACTGGTAATCCAGTTTTTAACTCCGTTTAACAAGTAATAATCACCTTTATCTTCAGCAGATGTTTTCTGATATGAAGCATCTGAACCTGCTTCCGGCTCACTCAATAGAAAAGCTCCAATTTTTTCTCCACTTGCCAAATTATGAAGGTATTTTTCTTTTTGAGCATCCGTTCCGTATTTTTCTATCCCATAGCAATTTAAAGAATTGTGAACTGCCATAATTACAGCAATAGATGAATCTACTTTTGATATTTCTTCAAGAGCAATTGCGTAGGAAATATTGTCCATTCCAACTCCTCCATAATCAGGAGAAACCAGAACTCCCATAAAACCAAGTTCCGAAATGTTTTTTATGTGTTGAGTTGGATATTCCGCTTTTGTATCACGTTCTATAACATCTTGCTTAAGTTCACGTTGGGCATAATCACTGGCAGTTTTTTTCACCATTAACTGCTCTTCGGTATATTCAAAATTCATTATTGTAGTTTTTTGATTTTAAATGCTTTTAACTTGTTTTTTTATAAATAATTGCGACAATGGTTTTATCATCACCACCCATGTTTACAGTCATTCCGTAAGGCCTATCTTTAGGAATTTCAATTTGAGCATCTCCTGCTTTTCCTGTTAGTTGCTCCCAAATAGTAACCGCCTGATGAACACCAGTACCACCTGTTGGATGCCCCCAACCGATTAATCCGCCTGTAGTATTCATAGGGAATTTTCCTTTTCGAGTGGTATTACCATTAGATACAAAATCTGCGCCTTCACCTGGTTTTGCTAAACCTAAGGCTTCAACCATCATGATACCTGCAACTGTAAAACAATCGTGTACTTCAATAGTAGCAACATCATTAATACTTATACCTGCTTTTTCAAGTACTTCGTTTGCTGCTAATTGTACAGTTCTAAGCTTGGTTAAATCTTCTGGTTTTTCAGTGATATTATCTACTTTTAATGAAAATCCAATAACCTCAACTGCATCTGATTTTGAAATTCCTGCTTTTGAAAGTCCTTCTTCAGACATAATTGCTATAGCTGATGCTCCATCAGAAACCTTTGAGCAATCAAAAACATTTAAATATTCAGTAAATGATTTTGCATTTGGTTCAGTTAAACCAACTGATTTCAGATCAGATACTTTATTATCGAATTCCTGTGCTGTTGGACAAAGTCGTGCATTCTCAATTGCATTTTTGTACCATACAGCAAAACCTTTTCTTGCTTTCTCTCTTCCATATTTTTTAAAGTATGCACCGGCACGTTCACTAAATTGTCCGGGGAAAAAGTATGCGTGTCCATCTTTTCGATCGTTAAACCATCCTGCTCCGGCGAGAATATCTGCACCATAAATTGCTTTAACAGAATTTTGTACCTCAACACCAAGACTTAAAACAGCATCTGCAGATTCCGATAAAACAGATTTTATTCCTGAAATTAAAGATAAACCACCTGAAGCACAAGCGCCTTCAACTCTATGTGATGGTTTATTTCGGAGTCCTTTATCAATCATAGGCATAAATGCACCCAAATGAGCCTGTTTTACAAAACGACTTGCCATAAAATTACCAACAACACCTTCATCAATATTTTTAGCACCATTAACCATTTTTAATGATTCTTCTCCTGCTTCTTTTATATAATGTTCGATTCCTGGTCGTGGCTTCTTAGGATGGAATTCTTTTCTTCCTGTTCCTAACGATATTGTATTATATCCGGCCGTCATATATATTTTTCTTTTCATCACTTTAAGTTTTAAATATTATAATTTATTAGCTGAAATAATTATTGATTGGTCCATAGGCATGGAAGAATCCTGTTAACATTACAGTATTTACATGCTCTTCTTTATCAGTAACTTTATCAGAAACTAACTTTAAACCAATGTTTTTAGAGTTTACTACAAAGTCTTTAGTAAGTTTAGAACCTAAAGTATTCATGCCTTTTAACTCATTGAAATATTCAGTAAGAACTTTATCTTTTCCTTTATTTCCAATAACGGATTTCCACGGTTTAAAAGAGCTTGGCAGTGAACCAAGAGTATTATCAACCTTATCACTGAAATCAGTTATTTTAACATAATCTTTCTTTTCCGGATCATAAATACCAACTGGTCTGCCTTTCTCATAAGCCAAAATACCGGGTTTTTGTGAACCATCAGAATTCTGACCACCTTTTACATCTAATGAGTTTAGTTTATCAAGTAAGGCACTGTGCAGTTCATGATCATTTAATCTTGGTTTCATTACCAACATTATTTTCTGGCAAACATCAAGACCAACATAATCCATTAACTGGAAAATCCCCATAGGTCTTACCATAAAGTCCTGACTAACTTTATTAACTGCATAAACAGCTTCTGCAAAAGACATTTTTTCCGTTAAGCTTTCAGCTTGTTTTATTCCAAATAAAATATCGCGCATAAAGTGCCCGTTTCCAATAAAACCAGCTTTATCATTCGATGGAACAATTATTTTTCGTAAACGTTTTGCATATTCATGAGCAAAATCAATAACTTCTTTTTTAGTATTATCAGTTACGATTAACTCAACAAGCTTTTGAACTGCTGGAGGATTATAAAAATGGAATCCCAATATTTTACCGTTAATATTAGCCTCAGAATCTAATTCATTAATTGGAACTGATGAAGTATTTGTAAAGAACCACGGATCATTGTTGTTATTAGCAAGTATTTGCTTTATCAGTTTTACTTTAAGCTCAGAATTTTCAATAATTGCTTCAAAAATTAATCCTGAATTGTATGCAGATTCTATACTTGTGCTGGTATGTACATTTTTTAATACATCATCGATATATTGATCAATTATCTCTCCGTTTTCGATTAAATTCTTGTGGTCTTTATATACAGTTCGTAACTGCACCATTTTCTTTTCAGCTAATTTTCTTACTTGGGTTTTTAAGTACCCGTAAAGGCCAGTAAGAGCAGCTGGAGAAACATCAATTGCATTTAAAGCAAAATTCTTTGAACGGTTTTCAGGTTTAAGTTGCAAGTCTGCCATTTCTATTGCTGTAAGCAATAAAATACCAGATCCCATTTTTCCTGCAGCACCTAAAACCGATACATTTTGTAGTTTTTCTTCGTAATTCATATAATTTTATTTTAAGATTATTATTCCAATTCTTATTTAAAATGTTATTATAATTTAGAATTGTTAATGCCGATGTAATTTCAAAGGAGTATTTAGAGTCCAATTTGGATGAATAAATACGACAATTTGAAATACTATCGGTATTATTTCCAGTTTGGTTTTCGTTTTTCAAGAAATGCTTTCATTCCTTCAGGTCCATCGCTTTCGAATAGTTTAGAAAATTCAGTTCTTTCAATGTTAAATGCTTCATTTATTTCTTTTTGAAATCCGGTGCGAATAACTTTTTTAATTGTTTTAATTGCATTCGGACCATGTTGAGTAATTTTCTTGGCTATTTTTAATACTTCGTTCATTAATTCATTTGCATCAACCACTTTTTGAACTATACCCATACGCAGAGCTTCTGTAGAATCAATCATTTGCCCGGTTAATTGAAGATAAAGAGCATTTCCTAATCCGGATAGTCTCGATAATCTTTGCGTACCACCATAACCAGGCATTAATCCTAAACTGGCTTCAGGTAATCCGAACTTTCCAAAATTATTTGATATTCTGAAATCACACGAAAGAGCCAATTCGCAGCCTCCACCTAAAGCATATCCATTTATAGCTGCAATTACAGGTATATCAAGTTCTTCAATTCTTAAAAAGGTTTCTTGCCCGGCTTTTGAAAACTCGTATCCTTCTTCTTTATTCATATTCTGCATTTCAGCAATATCAGCTCCGGCAATAAATGCTTTTCCTTCTCCGGTAATAATTAAAACCTTTATTGTTTTAGTTTCAGTAATAGAATCAAGAAATGAGTTAAATTCCTTGAAAAATTGACTATTTAAAGCATTCAAAGATTCAGGTCTTGAAATTGTTAGAATAGCAATTTCACCTTCTAATTTTGTGTTAAAAGTTTTATAAGTCATAAACAATATGATTTGATCTGATTAAATGAAAGTTAAAGGAAGTACTTATCTTGTTTCTCACTTTCATGGTTTTATATACAATAGAGCATACAAGATAAAAAATGTTTTTGTATTTATTAAATAATGCTTGTATTAATTGGAAAATGAAATACTAATAACTATAAAATAATCACTCCTCAAATGGTTTTATTCATTCTGTAAATTGTCCTGTTCATCTTTTTTAGCTTGCACTGACTGTCTATTCCTCAATACTTTTGACCTGAAGTTAATTTAAAAAAATAAGAAAATGAGAGGTCTGATATTAATAGCATTATTAACAACATTCATATTTAAAACAAATGCACAAACCAATGTCCTTGAAGATTATGTTCAGGAAGGCTTAGAAAGTAATCTTTCTATAAAACAAAATCAAATGGCATTAGAAAGTGCAGAATATGCATTTAAAATAGCAAAAGGAATGTTTTTGCCAACTGTTTCAACAGAATCCAGATATTCCCTTGCAAAGGGAGGGAGAACGATTGATTTTCCAATTGGTGATTTAATGAATCCGGTTTACAGCACTTTAAATTCTATGCTCGAATCTCAGGGAGGAACAGCTCAATTTCCAATGGTTGAAAACGAACATATCAACTTTTTACGCGAACGAGAGTATGAGGCAAAGATATCTGTTACTCAACCAATTTATTACCCTACAATTGTTATAAATAAAAAAATAGAAGAGAAGAAGTTGTTTATGTCGGAAATTGAGATGGAACAATATAAACGAGAGCTTACATTTCAAATTAAAGAAGCTTATTACAATTATATGAAAGCATTACAATATTCTGATTTAATTCAAAAAACAAAAGAAGTTGTTCTCGAAAACTATCGTGTCACAGAAAAGTTGATGGAAAATGATCTTATTACTCGTGATGCAGTTTTACGTGCAAAATCAGAAATAAGCAAAATTGAACTTTATGAAACTGATGCTCTGAAAAATATTGAAATGTCAAAAAGCTATTTTAACTTTTTGTTAAACAAAGATTTAAATGAAGAAATAATAATTGCTTCCCAAAAGGGCATTTATATGAATCCGGAATTAGATCAGTTAACTCAAAATGCTTTAAATGAGCGTCAGGAGTTACAGTTACTCGAGCAACAAATGAAAATAATGGACCATGTTGCTGGTTTAAGTAAAGCTGAAATGTTGCCAAACCTTGTTTTTGCTGTGGATTATGGTATACAGGGAGAAAAATTTGTCATAGACAGCGAGTCAGATTTCATTATTGGATCATTTGTTCTTACCTGGGACTTATTCAGTGGAAACACTAAACGAAATAAAAAGAAACAAGCATTAATCGAAAAACAAAAGGTTGAATATAGAAAAGAGGAAGTTGGAAATCAGATTAAGTTAGAAGTTAAACAAAATATATATGAAGTAAATCAACAGATTGAGAATTTAAAACTTGCTGAAACCAGAAATTCAGAAGCAGCTGAAGTGTACCGAATTCTTGAAAAAAGATACCGTTTGGGCGAGGCTCAACTCATTGAATTGTTGGATGCCAGAAATAATATGACAGAGGCCAAATCGCAGGTAATATTTACCAGATATGATTATCTGGTTAGCATAGCCCGATTAGAGAAGAGTTCAAATACTTCACTTGCACTTTAATGTTGTATTCAATACTAAATATTTCATGTTCACTCTAAAACAGTTTACTTACAATTAAATATTTATGAAAATTTGCTAAGTGGTTAATTACAAACTTGCCTGACGACAGGAAGGCTAAAACTTTAAAATGATGAAAAAGATTAATAACATATTAAACATTAAGATTATGAGCTTCTTATTATTACTTGCAGGAGTTACAGCGCAAAGCTGCAGCAATACAGAAGCAAGTGTTCAGAACAAAGAGGATAAAGGTATACCAGTTCAAGTTGCTAAACTCGCAAAAGAAAAAGTATCTCTTCCTATTCATGTGTCAGGCAATATTAGTGCCAGTAAAGAAAGTAGGTTGAGTTTTAAAACTGGGGGTATAATTGAATCAATTTATGTTGATGATGGAGATCAGGTTAAAAAAGGGCAAGTTTTGGCTAAACTTAATTTGAGAGAAATTCAAGAGCAAGTTAATCAAGCCGTTATTGGCTTGGAAAAAGCACAAAGAGATTATGAAAGAGTGTATAATCTTTATTCTGATACGGTAGCTACATTAGAACAGTATCAAAATGCAAAATCAGCATTAGATATTGCAAATACTAATTTAAATATTGCTGAATAAAATTTAAAACATTCAACTATAAAGGCTCCATCTGAAGGCATAATTCTTAAGAAATTTTTTGAAGAGAATGAAATAGTTGGAACAGGAAATCCAATATTTTATTTTGCATCAGCAGAAGAAAAATGGCGATTATTAGTTGGAATATCTGATAAAGAAATAGTAAAACTGAAATTAGGCGATAATGCAAAAATACTTACCGATGCATATCCAGATAAAAAGTTGAATTGTACAGTTGCTAATATAGATAATGCTCCTGGTTTTAATACAGGTTTATATGAAGTTGAACTTTTAATTGAAGATCAGAATATAGAATTGAAACATGGCTTTTTTGCCAAAGGAGAAATATATCCATCGCAAAATATAGATTGCTTTAGTTTACCAATTAACGCAATTCAAGAAGGTATTGGTAAAATGGTTGTTTTTTATTCTGTGAGCGGAGATGGTTTAGTTGCAATAAAACAAGAAACACAATTTATTGCAATGAACCACGAAAAAGTATTTATTCGTAAAGACGATTTTCATGATGAAATGATGATTATTGTTGAAAGACAAAAGGAGTTGAAACATCTGGATAAAGTAAATATAGTTCAAAATGAATTATTTGCTTCTGTAAATTAAATATTGACTTTTCATAATGAGTGGAGACTCATTGATTATTGATCCGGGCTTAGTTTAGTAATGATTAAGCCCGGTTTTAAAAACAAATTTAAAAGCAAATCATACTTTTTGCTTCGCAAGAGAAGAGTTCAATAAGACAACTCGTTATCATTATTAGGTCATGCTGAGCTTGTCGAAGCATGATGTAAGTAAAAACAACATCCTTCACTCCCGATAGTTATCGGGACAGGATGACAAAAGAAAACAAGAAATGAAAATTCCAAAAATAGCAATACAAAATTATCAGTTTACCATAGTTATCTTTTTAATGATGACATTATTTGGGCTGATTTCATATTTTACCATGCCAAAATCAGAAGATCCATATATGGATTATAATGTTACTTCTGTTTTAGTTATTAATCCGGGAGCTTAGCCTGAAGATATGGAAACATTAATAGCAGACCCACTTGAAGAATCGTTTAAAGAAATGGAAGGAGTTGAAAAAATAACATCAGAAATTTCGGATGGACTTTTCTTTTCTTTCGTAGAAT
>DAOWGM010000178.1 GCA_030637515.1 Bacteroidales bacterium | reverse complement strand
TATTATTTTAAGCATACAAAAATAGAAATCATTTAAAGATTAAATGATCTTTTCTTACTTTTATCGAAAATCAGATTCGATGAAAATTAACGGACAACATTATCATACAATTTGGGTTAAAGAAACTGACCCGAATATTATTCAAATTATTGATCAAAGACAATTACCATTTGAATTTAAAATTCAGGATTTAAAAACAATTAATGATGCCTATAATGCTATAAAAGAAATGTGGGTTCGTGGAGCTCCTTTAATTGGTGTAACTGCAGCATACGGAATGTATCTTGGATTATTAAGTCTGAAAGAAAATGCAAATTTAAAAAATCAAATTTCTGATTTCGCAAAATATTTAGAATCAACAAGACCAACTGCGGTAAATTTAAAATTTGCCATCGATCTTATTTTAGAAAAAACAGAACATTCTGAAACTCTTGAACAAAAAATTAAAATTGCTTTCGAAACAGCAAATCAGTTAAAAGCAGACGAAATTGAAAATTGTCGATTAATTGGAGAATACGGATTTCCACTTATTGAAAAGATCAGTAAAGCAAAAAAAGGAGAAACAGTAAATATTTTAACTCATTGTAATGCTGGTTGGTTGGCGTGCGTTGATTATGGAACTGCAACCGCTCCTCTCTATTTGGCTCATAAAAAAGGAATAAAGATTCATGTTTGGGTTGATGAAACCCGACCACGAAATCAGGGAGCAAGATTAACTGCTTTTGAACTTGAACAAGAAGGTATCGCTCATACTGTAATTGCAGATAATACAGGAGGTTTGCTAATGCAAAAAGGAATGGTCGACATGGTTATTGTTGGCAGCGACAGAACAAGTGCAAACGGAGATGTTGCAAACAAAATCGGAACTTATTTAAAAGCTCTTGCTGCAAATGATAACAATATTCCTTTTTATGTTGCATTACCTTTGTCAACAATAGATTTTAATATGAACGATGGTATTAACCAAATTCCTATAGAACAACGTAATTCTGAAGAAGTAAAATATGTTGAAGGCTGGAACAATAATAAGATTACAAAAGTTCGTATTATGCCTGAAAATAGTACAGTTGTAAATTATGGTTTTGATATTACTCCTGCCAAATATGTTACTGCACTTATTACAGAAAAAGGAGTTTGTAAGACAAATAATGAAGAGATAATGAAATTGAATAAATAATTTAAATATCCAAAAAGTGATCTTACAAAATACATAGTCATGTTGAGCCTGTCGAAACATCTCATTTATTAAAATAGATTCTTCGATAAACTCAGAATGACAATATAGTTGTTCTTTTTGGACAAATCTCAAAAATGAAAATCTTAAAATGAAAATGGACGAAGGATATATTAAATTTAACTTAAACTGGAACGAGAGAGCTTTTAATTTCAGCGATCAGGATTTTTTACAAATTAATTCAACTCGCAAAAATCTTTTTGAAAAAGGATTAATTGGAGCATATCCTGATGAAATAGGTTTTGGAAATTTAAGTATTCGGAATAGTAACAATTCGTTTATTATTTCAGGATCTGCAACCGGGAATTTCAATTTACTATTAAAAGAACATTATTCTTTAGTAACAAATTATAATATTCTTAAAAATAGTGTCTCTTGCATAGGACTTTCAAAGGCGTCATCAGAATCAATGAGTCATGCTATTATTTACGACTCAAATCCTAAGGTTAATGCTGTTATTCATGTTCATCATAAAGACATGTGGGATTGCTATTTTGAGAAGCTCCCAACAACAAGAAAAAGAGCTAAATTCGGAACTCCCGAAATAGCAATGGAAATAAAAAACTTAGCGAAAAAAAGCTCTGGTATTATTATTATGGGAGGACATCCGGAAGGAATTATTACCTACGGAAAGTCTTTATTTGAAGCAGAAAAAATTCTATTAAATTACTATAATACAATATAAGATGGCAAAAGTTGCAATTATTGGCGGATCGGGCTTAGAAGATCCTGATATTTTAAAATCACCAGAAACAATAAAAGTTGATACTCCTTTTGGCGAACCAACATCTGAATTAACATGTGGAAAAATTGGAAATATTGATGTGGTAATTTTATCTCGCCATGGGAAAAAACATACCATTCCTCCCACACAGGTAAACAATCGTGCAAATATTTGGGCATTAAAAGAACAAGGCTGTGATTTTATTTTAGCAACAACAGCCTGTGGCAGTTTACGAGAAGAAATTGGCAGAGGTGACTTGGTTATTTTAGATCAGTTTATTGATTTTACAAAACATCGTAAAACAACTTTTTTCGATGAATTTAAGCCTGGAGAAATGAAACATACTCCAATGGCTGATCCCTTTGATTCGAAGCTTAGAAATTTACTTATAGAATCTTCTGAAGAATTAAAACTTAAATTTCACAAAACAGGAACCGTAGTTAGTATTGAAGGTCCAAGATTTTCGACACGCGCAGAATCGAATATGTTCCGTATGTGGGGAGCTGATGTAATAAATATGTCGATAGCTCCGGAAGCAATTCTTGCCAACGAAATTGGTATACCATATGCTGCTATTGCTATGAGCACCGATTACGATTGCTGGAAAACAGATGAAAAAGCTGTTACATGGGAAGCTGTTTTAGAGATTTTTAACCAAAATGTGCATAACGTTATTGACTTGATTTTAACCACACTGAAAAAAATTTAATGCGCTTTTTTTGATTTTTATGAAAAAGCATTGTGTAATTAATAACATTTCGTTAATATTGCACTCCGAATTTGTCTTATGACAAATCGGGCCCATAGCTCAGCTGGTTAGAGCACCTGACTCATAATCAGGGGGTCCATGGTTCGAGCCCATGTGGGCCCACAGGCACAAAAGGAGATACTGAAAAGTGTCTCCTTTTTTATTACCCTTAAAATGCAACATTCTTTTATTCTAAAATTATCTTATCTGTTTTTATAATATTACCATAATGGATTCTTATAAAGTATAAGCCCTTCTGTTCTCCTGAAAGATCTTTTTCAAAATTAATATCAGTTTGATTTGTATTCAATACTTCAGTAAAAATCTTTTGACCATTCATATTTATTATTTCAAGCAAAACATTTTCAGAACCTTGATTCTTCATATTGATATACACTTTCCCAGTTGAAGGATTTGGATAGATTATATAATCATCATTATTGACTATTTCATTTATTGAAGTTTCAACACATTCTGACTCTGAATTAACAAAATCTGCTGTTGCATCTTTTGTCCAATCAGAAAGATAATCCGCATTCTTATCATCTACATAAATACACTTTAATAAAGAATTATGATCGGCTAAGAAAAACTCCATATTAGCGTTATTTTCATTTCTTATGTCTAAACTTGTTAGCTCGTTATAATCACAACGAAGAAAAGTCAAATCATTATTTAATGATACATCTAAACTATCTATTTGATTATTCTCGCAATCCAATATTTTTAACGCACTATGTGATGATACATCTAATTTTGTTAGCTGATTATATTCACAATTCAGGCTGATTAAAGCAATATTTGATGATACATCTAAGCTTGCTATCTGATTTCCTCCACAATTTAGGCCATTTAAAACGGTATTTAATGATACATCTATATTTGATAGTAGATTATTATAACATCCCAAAAATTCTAAAACGGTATTTGATGATATATCTACACTTGTTAAATTATTGTAACCACAACTAAATATTAATAAAGCTGTATTTGAAGTAACATCAATGTTTGTCAACTTATTACCACTGCACGTCAAACTAGTAAGTGAGGTATTTGATGATACATCTAAACTTTCTAATTCATTGTTACTACAAGATAACTTAAGTAACTCCGTATTTGATGATACATCTATACTTGTTAGTTGATTATCGCCACATAACAGACTGGTTAAAGCAGTATTTTTTGTAACATCAAGATTCGTAAGCTGATTATAGTCACAAACCAAATATGTTAATTGTGTATTTGATGATACATCTAATTCTGTTAATTGACTCCCCCTGCAACTCAATTTGGTTAAAGCTGTATTTGAAGTAACATTTAAACTTGTTAATTGATTTATTGAAAGTCTTAATTCAGATAAATTAGTATTCGCTGAGACATCAATACTTGTAAGATTATTATTTTGACATGTTAAAACCATTAAATTAGTAAAATCCTCAATGCCTGTTAAATCACTAATGTTACGATCATCTAAATACAAATAGGTCAAATCTTCAATATTTTCAGTTAACACATAATCATCTGGGCTACCTGAATCATATCCAAATTCTATAAGTGCTTGTTCAAAATTATCATCCGGAGTATAAGTCAGTTGTGCACTTAACCTATTAACCAACATTAAAAATAATATTACCTGTAACCACTTGCTTAATTTTATTATTGTTCTAATATTTTTACTTATCATATCTCAATTATCTTTTTTCTTTCAATTCTAAATTTATACATTTAAATCTTTGAATTATTCATTAATATCAAAGACGGCACGAAATTAATAATAAATAATACATTTACAATGTACTGATTATTTATACTAAAGGATGTAGTTATCTTTTTGTGTAAATATTATTATCCTTTAAATACATACAGTTAGAATTTATCTGTTAATGTGAATTAACCCATGTGGGCCCACAGGCAAAAGGAGATACTTTTCAGTATCTCCTTTTTTATTACCCTTAAAATGCAACATTCTTTTATTCTAAAATTAACTTATCGGTTTTTATAATATTACCATAATGGATTCGCACTAAGTATAAACCCTTCTGTTCTCCTGAAAGATCTTTTTCAAAATTAAAATCAGTTTGATTTGTATTCAATACTTCGGTAAAAATATTTTGACCATTCATGTTTATTATTTCAAGCATAATATTTTCAGAACCATAATTTTTCATATTAATATACACTTTCCCAGTGGAAGGATTTGGATAAATAGTATAGTCATCTTTATTGACTATATCACTTATTGAAGTTTCAACACATTCTGACTCTGAATTAACAAAGTCAGAAGTTGCATCTTTTGTCCAATCATCTATATAACTGGCATTTTTATCATCAACATAGATACACTTTAAATCATCATTATTTTCTGAATAAAAACGAGTTAGATTTTCATTATTTCCATTTCTGATATCCAAATTTGTTAAATCATTTGTAGTACAATAGAAATGCGTTAAAGAAGTATTTTTTGAAACATCTAAATTTGTTAAATCATTATAACTACACTCTAAGTAAGTTAAATCTGTATGTACAGATAAATCTAATTCCTCTAAATTATTTTTATGACATAGTAAAGATTCCAACAAAGTATTTGAAGATAGATTTAAACTTTCAATTTCATTGTTATCACAATCTAAATTTTCTAATTCAGTATTTGCAGAGACATCTAAACTCGTTAGTTGATTATCGCCACATAATAGACTGGTTAAAGCAGCATTATTTGATACGTCAAGATTTGTAAGTTGATTATTATCACAAACTAAATATGTTAACAGTGTATTTGATGATACATCTAATTCTGTTAATTGACTACCTCTACAACTCAAATGGTTTAATTTTGTATTTGCTGAAACATCTAAACTTGTTAAATTATTTATTGATAGCCTTAGCTCTGTTAAATTTGTATTAGCTGATACATCTAAAGTTGTAAGGTTATTAATATAACCCACAAGCACCATTAAATTCGTAAAATCTTCAATTCCTGTTAAATCACTAATGTTTTTATCTTGTATATCCAAATAAGTTATATCTTCTATATTTTCGGTAGGCACATAATCATCTGGGCTACCTGAATCATATCCTAAATCTATAAGTGCTTGTTCAAAATTGTCATCGGGAGTATAAGTTAATTGTGCACTTAATTGATTAACTAGCATTAAAAATAATATAATTTGCACCCACCTACTTAATTTAAGTACAATTCTTATGTTCTTACATTTCATATCTCAGTTCTATTTTTTACTTCCAATTATAAAAATAAGCTTCTAAATCTTTGTATTATTCATTAATAAGAAAGACGGCACGAAATTAATAATAAATAATACATTTACAATGTACTGATTATTTATACTAAAGAATGTAATTATCTTTTTGTATGAATATTAAATTATTCCTTTAAATACAATTAGTTATAGCCTATCTATTAATATGGATTAGCCCAGGTGGGCACACAGGCACAAGAAGACTTCTGGGAAACCAAGAGTCTTTTTTATTATATTTCGTAAAGGAATCTTAAAGGCTTAATTATAATTTATAAAACACAGTAAGCTTGGCAGTGTCTCTAAGATAATCAATACTATGAATGTCAAAGTGTGTGACATTAATACCTAAACGCAATTTTAAATCATCAATAATTGCTTCTTTATTTTCAAAGTGTACATTTTCTATTTTCTCATAGGTCATCTCCAAAGATCTTTCTTTACTTTCGAAAAGTACTCTTTCAATAATATAAATTGCGCTTATAACTATAAAATTAGCGGCAAAAATTTCAGCATAACTCATTTTTTTATTTGCCAGAGCATTAATTACCGAAACTCCAATTACAATAAACAAATAAGTCATCTCTTTCGTATCAACAGCTTCGGTCCGGTATCGAATTATCCCGAAAATTGCAAACAAGCCCAATGCCATACCTAATTCAAGTTCAAGCTTTTTTAAGGTAAAACAAATAAAGAATACAATCAGACCAATCATGTAGTAAGTAAACATGTAAGCTGGCTTTTTTGAGCTTCGGTAGTAGAGAAAACGAATAATAATGGTTAAGAAAACCATATTTATTATTAAACGAAAAATCATCTTAAAGAAATCGTCATCAAAAAAAGGTATACCTAAAAATTCCATAATTATAATGATATTTTGTTAATATTCAGGATTTTACTCTTAAACCTATTGTGTTTAAGTCCTTCATAAAGTTGAAGCATTCCAATACAATATTTACTAAATCTCGATGGTTTGATTTTAAGCTCTTTTAATGCATGTCCAAGAGATGAATTACGATTTTTTCCATCTGCTTTTATTTCAATAATCGCAAAATTTCGAAGATTTGATTTATTACTTTCATTTTTATAATGAATATTTAAATCAATAGTGCATCGTTCATTAAAATCTTTATTTACCATCGTTATACGATCAAATTTATTCATTAAAACAGGCCTCAAATCATCACTTTTAAATAATGTATTTTCTGAAATGAACTTTTTCCCTTGATCAGAAAAATCAGCACTCTCATCTGTAATTTTTATTCTTTTCTTTATAGTTCGATTTTTATTGTTTTTAAATTTTATTTCCAAAAAACTAAGGTTGGTTGATAGATAGCTTCTTGTTCTGATTTTGAATCGATTAAGCTTACCATTGTGATGAGCAATGTACATACTGTTCTCCGAACTATCATAATACGTTGTTGTGTAAGGTAAAATACTAATGCCATTAATTTTTAGAACGAAATACTTTTTATGTATCAACTCAAATACTTTGGGTAAAATATCTATATGAAACCAGTATTTAGTATCAGTTCGATTCATTAACTTCACTTGATCTACTTCTTTAAGCTCAATGGAATCAAACCTATTTATAATTTCATATAGTTTATCCGTATTATCCATTCCCTTGGTTTAAATCATAATGTTCAGATGCTACAATTAATCTCGGTTAAGCTTTTTAATTTCTGCCTTCACTGCTTTTCTTCTTTTAATCCAAAAAGATTTCAATCCAGGAATAAATGCACCAGGATCATCAGGATCGCCAATTGTTTCATTTAAGTTCTTTTCGAATTCATCGTTTGAATACATTTTCATAGTGTCGAGATAAACTGATTTCCTTATTTTTAAACTTAAGTCATCAATCATATTTTCGATATATTCATTGGTGAAGTATTTGTCGAGCAATGATTGCATATAACTGATATAGTCATCTCTATAATAGCTATTTGAAATGATTTTTTGAAATAAAGGGTTATTATTATCAGGATGCTGATAAAAAATACTCATCTTTTCTGCTTCGCGTAATTCAAAAACAGGACTCCAGGCACAAAATGCATAATTAGCATCGTAGGGAATCCATTCAAACAGATCGGTATCGGTGTTTTTATACAAATAAAAGTTGTGTGGATAAATCATATTATAAGCATCGACATTACAAAAGATATTTGTTATTGCAAAGATTCTAAGACAATTCTCAACATTTAGGACCTGTTCAATTTCTTCCTTAAATTCTGTTTCACTTAAACTGTCATCGTTTATAATTTTGATTAAATCAACCAAGTCTTTTCTTATTTTATTCTTTTTATGCTCAGCATGAAATTTTCCTTGATAGTTGTCGGTTTTATTGCCAAGATATTCAAAAGTTGCTTTTGGCTCACCTTTATAAAAACTTCCATTTTTATTGCCGAAATATTTCTCTAAAAATCGGCTGTTAATATGTTCAGAAACTACATATAATCCATAGTTTTTATCATTTATATTAAGGTTTGTAAAGCTTATACGTGGAGCTGGGATTCCTTCACTTTTGAGAATATCAAAAAATATTTTTTCTCTTAAAAAGCTTGGGTCTTTAAATCCATTATTAAGATTAATGGTTGATAAATTATCCAAATCTTGTTTTTTAATGAATTTGTTAAATTTTATTTTGAATGATTTTTTATTTCCTGGTGTATAATCGTATGACGATTCTCCTTTAATCCTAACACCTACTGCATAAAAAGTTTTTCCGTCAATTGTAACATTAGCTTGTAAGTATTTATTTATCTCCAGCTTGTCTTTGTAATGTTCTTTGTAGTGAATTAATGAATCCCAATAATTACAATGCGCAAATTTAATGTGGATATCGTGTACCAAATCAGTATTATAAAATTTATCCCCAATTTTATTTTTATCATTTTGAGCGTTGAGCTGCAAGCACAATAAAACTAGTAGACTTAAAACTATATATATTTTCATACGGCTTGCCTTAAAATTTGTAATTAAAACCTAAGGTTATATTCCATTGATCCCTAAACTTTTGAGTATCGTATTCTGTATATTCATAACCAAGTCTTGCTTTTATTGTCCACCTATCTTTTACAGGACCTTCGTACCCAATTTTAATTTTCTTTTTATCGAGTTTGTATAATTCATAATCAACAAGATCACCTGAACTTTCATCGGGCGTACTACCAATACCTGATTGCAAGAAAATATATCGGTCGGCACTGGATAGATAATACCTAATTATTAAGAAGTATGATTGTGAAACACCCACATCTTTTGGAGTAATGAATGGTCTGAACGAAAACCAAAAATTTTTATAATACTTACCTAATGATCCTGTAAGTACAAAGATGTCTTTTTTCGATGAATCAGTGGAACTTATAAACTGCATATATCGGAAACCCAATGATGTTTCCAAACTCCATGGTAAACTTTTAAACAACTCAAAACCTGCTCTATGTTTTGGAAACAATCGGTTAAATCCATAACCATAACTTACATATGAATATAATCCATTGGCAATTTTAGGATATGCTGTTAATTCTGCCTGATATCCTAACTCATTCTGGTATATGTGCTCGTTATCTTTTACAATATCGTTTACATAAAGCCGTGCAATAATACTACCAATGGGAGTTTTATTAGCATACGAAATATATGTTAAATGACGCCTTCGAATATATGGTTCTTGAAAAAATTCAAAATCATGGACTACTTCTATTTTACTCAGCATTAATCTTTGGTTTTCTTTTTTCAAAATAGCCAATGCTTTTTCATTTGATGGATTTAAATCAAGAACCTGTGACAATGCTTTTTTAGCTTTTTCCTTTTCATTCATTTTTAAAAGAATAGTAGCCTTTTTAATGTAAAAATCCTGATGGGTAGGATGAAATGAAATTCCAATATTGGAAAATTTTAAGGCTTCCTTATAATCACCGCTCCACATTAATGCATCCGACATTGCAGAAAGCCCGTCCTTATGCCCTACGTTATAAGAAAAAACATGTTGAAAGCTTACAAATGCAGAATCGTACATTTTATCCCAGGCAAATGTTCTTCCTTTTAAAATGGCTGCATCTAAATAACTTGGTTTTATTTCTAAAATCTGATTACATACTTCTCTGGCTTCCTCTCGACTACTATTAAATGCTAAATTTCTTGCTTCGTTAAAGAGCGAATCAATATTTTGGCATTTAGCAAAAAATGTAATTAGTAGAAAAAATAATATGAAAAAAGCTTTTAAGTATTTCATCGAATGCTAATTTGAATTAAACCCTTCTCTTTTCATTTTCCCCCATCCTTTTTTCTTCTTAATAAAGTAATCGTAGTTTCCTTTTATTGAAAAAATAGTATTCAAAGGATGAAAAAGAAATATTTCAAATACTGAAATAAAAAATATTTTAAATAGAAACTTAAAATCTCTGTATCTACTAAATATTAACTTTTCATAAAATACAGAAAAGGATGAATAGAGTAGGCCAAATGAAAAAGCAAATATTGAGAATAGAATAACAATACTTAGATCAATTTTACCTAACGAAATCATCGTAATTAAATAGCTTATTCCAATCACTTCAACAAAAGGAGCCATCCATTCGAAAAAGAACCAATATGGGTAACTTATCATTCCAATACGTCCGTATTTTGGATTAAAGAACATATCCTTATGCTTAATAAATGTATCTATTAATCCTCGTGCCCATCTGTTCCTTTGACGAGAAAGCATTTTAAGGCTCGACGGAACCTCAGTCCAACATAAAGGATCAGGAATAAATGCAACTTTGTATTTCTTTTTTTCTACATTGTGCATGTACTTTCTCATTCTTAAAACTAACTCCAAATCTTCACCTACTGTTGTTGTATCATAGCCTCCAACTTTTAATACAATATCCTTATCGAAAAGTCCGAAAGCTCCTGAAATAATTAAAAGACCATTAATCCTACTCCAGGCCATACGTCCCAAAGTAAATACACGCATATATTCTAAGGTTTGAAACTCTGCCCAAATGTTTTTTGGGAATTTAACATCTACAATTTGACCATTTTCAATTTTGCAATTATTAGCTATTCGCACAACACCACCCGAAGCAATTACTTTTCTAACATCCTCTTCTTCTAAAAAAGGTTTCACCATTCGCGAAATTGCTTCCTGCTCTAATATACAGTCCACATCTATAGCTAAAAATAGTTCATTACGAGATAAATTTATTCCTGCATTTAATGCGTCAGATTTACCTCCATTTTCTTTATCAATAACTACTAATTGTGAAAATGCTTTGTTTGAAGATTTATAAATACCCTTTACTTCTTCAGTGCTCAAGATATGTTCATAAGCAAAATTTACTTTCACCAAATTATAAGTTTCTTTCAGAATCTTTAAAGAATTATCAGTACTACCATCATTCACAACAATTACATCTAATTCCGGGTATTTAAGCGCAAGTAAACTGCGAACATTTTCGATTATACTTTTTTCTTCGTTATAACAAGGAGCTATAATCGATATTGTAGGCAACTGTTTAAAATCATTAATAATATTAAAATTGAAGTATTTATTTCGATTATGATAAAAAGTTAATTCAAGACTGGAAAATACTCCGATAATGATATATGAAACAAAAAGGGTAAGTCCATATACCAAAAAGAATATATTAACTAGTGAATGTAGAAAATGTTCTATTCCCATTTTAAACTAATTTATATTCATATCAATAATCTCACTACATACCGATGCCATAATTGGATCTTCAATCTCAACATACTTAATAAAAGTTTTCATGTCGAGCTTAAACATTTTCTTCATAGCTTCTATTTTAATTGGTACTGGCTCGCTTAATATAATATCATCTAAAAAGTCAATTTCAGGCTGATTATTATAAAAGTCAAAATGCTTTAGGAGCATTAACTTAACATTATAATCTAACTCATGATAATGTTCTTTTATCAAATCAAAACCCTCTTTCTCCGGCACTAAGCTTAAGTACGCATCCCAGGCCAGCTTTTTAACCGTCAGGTTTTCATTTTCCAGTTGATTAAGAATCAAGATAAGGCTTCTTGAATTATCTCGATACTTGTATTTTGCCATCAGTAATCCAATAAGAATTTTCCTTGTTTTTTCTGAAGAGAGAAGTTTCATAAAATCAATTTTAAGCATTGGATTATTTAAAATTGCATTCACAATTACATTAATATCCAACATAGATAAGTTATATTTCTTACCGATAAATTCAACCAGCTGACCTTCATCTTTCATTAAGCGAATCATAGTTATATATGACTCCATGCGCAATGCAAAATTGTGACTTTCAGAATATTTCATTATTCTTTTCACATAACTCTCTTTACTTAAATCCAAATAGTAAATAATATGCATTGCTAAAACTTTTTCGCTGAGTGTAACCGAATACAATAAACTTCTTACAATTCCATCCAATTTTAGTTTTACTATTAAATTTTTAAACTGGTATGTAAAATCAGAATTAATATCTTCTGCTACTTTCGTTATTGAAATTAAAAATTGCCTTTTGCTAAAACTATTGTAAAGAAATTTCTTAATTCTGGCAATGGTTTTGTATTCTTCGTCAATACTATTTTCCACAGGGTATAAATAGCTAATGATTAGCTTTATGAATAAGCTCTGCAATTTTTTACTTTGTTTATCGGATCTTTTTCTTATCAATGTTAAAAAAATATTTATTACGAAAAACATTAGAAAGCTTACCAAGCTAAATATGATAAAAACATAAATTATAACAGCCCAGATAGGGAACTTTTGGTATATAGGATTTTTAATAAAGTATCCTAAAATTAAAACTCCCGGATTTATTAAAAAAAGAAACAATAAAGCGGGAAAACATAAGGCTGAAATAAACAGCCAATGCTTTACATGGTTTTTAAGGTATGTTTTGATAAGAAAAAACATTATTCCTTTTTTAATAATAATTCAATTTCGTTTTTGAGAAATTGATTGAATTGTTGAAATGATATGATTTATAACAGTTTTAGGCTCAAATGGTTTTTTAAAAAAGAAATTTACTCCATTTGAATATGCCTGTTCTTCGATATAGTCAGCAGGACTAAAAAAATAAATTGGAGCTACTATTTCTTTTACAGTTCTTACATGTGTAATCACTTCGTAATGGGCAGTTCCTGAAATAGAATCATCGAGTATTATAATATCAATATTAGTTTCGTCAGGCATCTTTTTAAGCTTTTCAAATGACTGAAAACTAATAAAATTTATATCCTTAATATTATAACAAATCAATCGGTGGATTATCTCATTAAATACGATATCCTCCGAAATTAATAAGCAATTTATACTTGCCATAAAACAATATCTCAATCCTTTAAACTGATTTACTTCAAGTTACGGCATTCATTTAACAAAGTCAAAGTTTCTTTAATATAAATACTTGTATTGTTTCTGAATTTTCAATTAGCATGGCACTTTTAATTCATAATACAGTGAACTTATATAATCTTTCTGTCATGGTTTGTATTTAGGAATCTTGTTCATGCAAAGTTAGGGCCCACATGCACAAAAAAACCCTTGCAGATTTTAATCTACAAGGGTTTTACAATTTGAATTTTTATATTCTTCAATCTATGGTTTTACATATTTGGCATTAATTTTTTCCAAAAAGCGAATCTTAGCTTTTTCTGGATCAGCACCAATAGGAATAAAGATTTTAGTCTTAAAATCAACAATAACTGCCTGCATCTTATTCAAATCAGGAGATTGAAAATTATGATGTTTTTTCTCGGCCATACAATTTTATCCTTTCGATTAATTTAATTATTTCTCTCAATTGCTTGTAAAAGTGTTTGAAGAATAACTTATTTCCCTTATACAAAGGAGCTATAATAAATATATAACACTTAACTACCCAATTTGTTTAAAAATGCAAAGATAACTTAAATTACTGACAATCACTCACTTTTTAAACTTATTCTTAATTATTCATGTTTTTTTTGCAAAACTTTAATAATCCCTTAGCATTAAGTTTTCAAACGTCCATAGCAAATAGAGCAAATCCAATAGAAAATCTAAGGTATGAATTACTGTGAGATTTAGTTTTTTAACTGCTAAAAGTTATAGTAAAAGCCACCCCAAAAGGGTGGCTTTTATGTATAATAATTCCTATTTATGTAGCTTTTTTTTATAAAATTAACTATTTTGCCAAACTATTTGCCTTTGTTTTTGTCTTTTAAGCAGATAGTTTTAGGTTATTTAGGTATAGTTTAAATTAGCGGAGAATTGCACGATGGCATGGTATAGTGAAACAACAACAGAAAGAAAAAAATCAAAAAAGGATTTGTGGGTAAAATGCAAAAAATGCAACTCACATATTTATAAAAGCGAATGGGATAAAAATCTAAATGTATGCCCAAGCTGTAACTACCACGGAGCTATTACATCTTACGAGCGTATAAATTTATTGTTCGATGAAAATACCTTCGAAGAATTATTCAATAATATCAGCCCTGCAGATTCCCTTAAATTTAACGATCTAAAAGGAAGCTACAAAGACAAATACGAAGCTAATATTAAAAAAACTGGTATATCTGAGGCTGTAGTTACAGGTCATGGTAAAATTAATGGCATTTCTGCTGTTATTGCGGTAATGGACTTTAGATTTTTGGGTGGTAGTCTTGGAAGTGGCACAGGAGAGAAAATTTTACAAGCAGCAAATTATGCTTATGATAATAACTTACCATATATAGTTTTTTCAGCATCGGGAGGTGCAAGAATGCAAGAAGGAGCACTTTCACTAATGCAAATGGCTAAAACCTGTGCTGGTGTAGCACGATTAAACAGAAAAAACATTCCATACATTTCAGTTTTAACAAACCCTACTACTGGTGGTGTTTCAGCCAGTTATGCAATGGTTGGCGATTTAAATATTGCAGAGCCCGGAGCTTTAATTGCATTTGCCGGACGAAGAGTAATTGAACAAACCATTGGCGAAAAACTGCCTGACAGTTTTCAAACAGCAGAATATCTGCTTGAACATGGATTTATTGATTCCATTATTAACCGAAAAGACATGAAAGATTATTTAAGTAATGTCCTAAGTTTTTACAACAGGAAATCAAATTAAAATCTAACTTCAGTTAAACAAATTCAAAGAATCATGGGACAAGAAGTTGATAATATAGCTATTTTGACAGAGGAGAAAAAAATGACAGAAAAGCAAAGTTCTAAAACGGCATGGGAAATTGTAAGTATAAGCCGACATCCCAAAAGACCAGTTCTTCAAGATTACCTTTCAGGTACTTTCACAAATTTTATTGAATTTCATGGCGACAGATATTTTTCTGATGATTTAGCAATGATAGGAGGATTTGCTGAAATTGGGAAACAAAAAGTAATGCTTATTGGGCATAATAAAGGTAAAAATACCAACCAAAACATAGAACGTAATTTTGGAATGGCTTTACCTGATGGATATCGCAAAGCATTACGCTTAATGAAATTAGCTCAACGGTTTAATATTCCTGTTGTTACCATAATTGACACTCCAGGAGCTTTTCCTGGTCTTGAAGCAGAAGAAAGAGGACAGGCAGAAGCAATTGCTAAAAACCTAACTGAAATGGCTTCAATAGAAGTGCCTATAGTAAGTGTTGTTATTGGAGAAGGTGGAAGTGGTGGAGCACTTGGTATTGGAGTTGGCGATAAAGTTCTTATGTTATCCAATGCCATTTATTCAGTGATTTCACCTGAAGGATGTGCTTCTATTCTTTGGCGCGATGCAAAATTTGCTCCTGATGCAGCCGAGGCATTAAACCTTACAGCAAACGCTCTCCATAAACACGGAGTTATCGATGAAATAATTGAAGAACCTGGTGAAGGAGCTCATTCAGACTATAATGCAATAGCTAAATCGGTAAAAAAAGCAATCCTGAAAAACTTAGAAAAATTAAATAAATTATCTGTTGATGAATTAATCAAAAGCAGATTTGAAAAATATTCCGGAATTGGAAAATTCTCAGTTAATAAATAATCAGAATTAATATTATGAAAGAGAATACATTAAGAATTACTGATACAACCCTAAGAGACGGACACCAGTCGCTTTGGGCTACACGAATGCGCACAAAAGATATAATTGATATTATTGACATCATTGATCAGGTGGGATATTATTCACTTGAAGTTTGGGGTGGTGCTACATTCGATGTATGTTTAAGATTTTTAAGAGAAAATCCTTGGGAGCGTCTTCGTTTAATAAAAACGAAAGCTAAAAATACTCCTTTACAAATGTTGTTAAGAGGTCAAAACATTGTAGGCTACAAAAATTACCCTGATGATTTGGTTGATCGCTTTGTAGAAACTGCACATGAAAATGGGGTAGATATTTTCAGAATTTTTGATGCGTTAAACGATTCCAGGAATCTTGAAGCTGCAATTAAAGCAGTTAAAAAACACGGAGCTCATGCTCAAGGAACTCTTTCTTTTACAACCAGTCCGGTTCATACTATTGAAAAATATGTGAGCGATGCAAAAGAACAGGTTGCAATGGGAATAGATTCTCTTTGTATTAAAGATATGGCTGGATTATTATCTCCAACTATGTCTAAAAATTTAGTTACAGCACTTAAAAAAGAAACAAGTATACCTATTCAAATTCACTGTCATGCTACAAGCGGAATGGCTGATTCTGCATATCTTGAAGGAGTTAAAGCAGGCGCAGGTGCAGTTGATTGTGCAATTTCTTCTATGGCTGGATTTTCATCACAACCACCGGTAGAAACAATCGCTGCTATATTCCGCGAAACAGAATATAATGTTGATTTAGATTTAGAAGCTTTACGAAAAATAAATAAATATTTTAAAGATCTAACACCAAAACGATCAAGAGGTCGTGGATTTGAGCCAATTATTGATTCTGAAATTTTAGTTCACCAAATTCCTGGAGGAATGATCTCTAATTTCCGTTCACAACTAGAACAACAAGGAGCAATTGAAAAATTAGATGAAGCTCTGGAAGAAGTAACAAAAGTGAGAAAAGACTTAGGTTACCCTCCATTAGTTACTCCTACAAGCCAAATAGTTGGAACACAGGCTGTAATGAATGTTATTACTGGTGAAAGATATAAAGTTGTTCCTCAAGAAGTAAAAAATTATGTAAAAGGAATGTATGGACGATCTCCTGCTCCAATCGAACCAAAATTCATGAAGCAAATTCTTGGAAAAGAAAAACCAATTGATCATCGCCCTGCTGATGATCTTAAGCCAATGCTTCCCGACGCAACAAAAAATGTTGCTAATCCTGAATTAATTGAAAACGAAGAAGATATTTTATCTTATTGCTTATTTCCTGAGGTTTCGATGGAATATTTCAAATGGAGAGCATTGCCTGAAGATAAAAGACCAAAAACTCCTGCTGAAATTGAAGTAGAGGAATTTACAAAAACTCCTGAAGCAGAAAAGAAAGTAGCAGTTAATGCAGGAGCTTCAGAGGCAGCAAGTCCAATGTTACATCCTGAAGATTATGACGGAATGAATGCGATTCTTGACAAAGCTTCTAAAATGCAATTGAATGAACTGGTTATACGAAAAGGAGATTTTAACTTATCAATGCGTTCTGGAAATGGAAGTGCAAAAGGGCATGTTATATCAGAACCTATTGTTGAATCTACTCCAGTTGATGTAGAAGAAAAAGTTAAAGAGATTAAGAAAACGGAAGAAGCTCCACAAGAATATAAAGATACTATAAATGCAGTGATGGCAGGAACATTTTATCGTTCTGCCGGAGCCGACAAACCTGCATTTGTAGAAGAAGGAACTGAAGTAAAAGAAGGAGATACTATTTGTATTCTGGAAGCGATGAAGCTTTTCAACGAAATTGAGGCTCCTTTCAATTGTAAAATTATAAAAATATTGGTTGATGATGCTTCATTAATTACAAAAGACCAAGCTTTAATGGCAGTTGAAAAGTTATAATTATATAGTTTTAAAAACACTTAAAGGCTTTCATAATCATGAAAGCCTTTTTTTCTACGTACAAATACTTTAGCACAATACCGTATTGAAATTTAGTGTTTTAAGCTATTTGATTTTATTCAAGCCTACCTTTGAAATATCAAATTAAAACATACATTATACTAACAATAGCACTTTATTCATTATTAACTTTAATTATTACTTTATTTTCCTGTAATTATATATCAAATTCTGAATCGGGGAATATTGGAATCTATTCATTTAACAGATTGCTGGTTAAAAAGGAAAGCCTTGAAAATAATTCAGAATTCAGAACATATTTAAATGATCAACGAGGAATTTATCTTGTAAAACTTACACTTGACAGAAAGGTTTATTACGCAAAAATTCAAAATTAAGAGATAAAGAAGAAGCCATCCATATTGAATGGTTTTTTATTTGACATACCCTATCCTGAAATAAGTTAATATAAACCAATTTATTTTGTATTATACCTCAAAACTTGGACTTTAACAAAATCATTGTTAACAAGCTATCAGTTTCAAAATTCTTTGTAACTTGTTACAATTCTCAACTTTATGTAGAAATTTCGTTTCGTAATAACTTAAAAGCATAAAATGAAAATGGCTAAAAAACTTCTAATTATAAGCTCAATAATTTTTGCATTGAGCTTGCCTCCAACTATTATCCTTTTTAAAATCCCTTTTGGTTTTATCTTCAAATTAAGTTTCTATTTAACAATTGTAAGCTTTGCTATCACTTTAGTATTGCTGAATATCAAATTGATAAAATCACATAGAATATTAGTGAAAATTATTGGATACATTTTTTCAATATTTACATTTGTTATCACAATTGTTATTTTAGTATTCATAATAAATTATAAATTTTTACTAAATTTTGGTTCTTCTCCGAATCCTTCTAAATTAGAATGGAAAGAAGATTTAAATTTTCTAGTAAAACAGATGGAAATTACGCATCCTAATTTATATTCATTGGTTGACGAAGAATATTTTAAAAATGAAGTAAGGTTGTTCGAACAAAACATTGATAAATATGATGATAATAAGATTAAAACTGAATTTGCAAGAATACTAGCCCTTCCAAACGATGCACATAGCTACCCTAACGTACAGTCTCTAACTCTTGGCTGGCATATTTATCCTTTAAATATTTATTATTTCGATGATGGAATTTATATAACTGATACAGGGCGTGGATTAAGACACCTTATCGGATCAAAAGTACTTAAGATAAATGGTAAAGATGTTTATGAAATTTACAATAAACTAAAAACGAACATAAGTGCTGAAAACGAATTTCACACAAAAAATCGTGTGGGAATAATCTTAATATCTGAATGGTTACAAGCAGAAAAAATAGTTGACTCTGACAAAGTAGCTCAATTCACTCTTGAGAATTCTTCAGGAGAAGAGTATACTTTTGAAAGCAACCCTGTTCATTATATCCCAAACTTGTATTGGTCTGCAATGCGAAAAGTTGATAATGATTTTTCGCCTGCTATCTCTAATGATCGAAAATCAAACTATTGGTTTGAATACCGGGAAAACAATAAAACTCTATACTTGCAATATAATCGTTGTATCCCTATGAACAACGTACCTATGAATTTATTTATTAAAACGCTGGAAGATGCTGTAAGTAAATTTGATTTTGATCGTTTTGTTGTTGATGTAAGAAACAATGATGGAGGAAATGCCATAGAGGTTATTCCATTAGTAGAATTCATAAGCTCAAATGAGAAAATAAATCAACCGGGGAAACTTTTTGTAATTATTGGACGAAAAACCTTTTCGGCAGCTGTAATTTTTTCTTCAATGCTTCAACAACAAACAGAAGCTGTTTTTGTAGGAGAACCTACAGCTCAAGGTCCCAATTTTTATTCAAGCCCAAGGAAAATCAATTTGCCAAACTCAAAAATTCAGATTGTAATATCAACAAGATTAACTCAATCAAGTATTCTTGAAGATAAAAGAAAATTAATAGCTCCTGACATTTATATAGGATATACGCATAATGATTTTCTTTTAGGAAAAGATCCTGCTATGGATTCCATTCTGAATTACAGTATTCATCAATCTTCAAGTGTTAATTTATCTGATAATGCTTTTAATAAAATTTGTGGAAAATATTCCATTTCATCTTATCTAAAAATAAACATTCAAAAAGTTAATAATGAATTAATATGCACAATTGATGACCATATTGACAATTATTTTAAAATTAACACATCGATTTATTCTGAATCCAATTATAAATTTGCCTCCAGATTTCCATTTCTAAATTTTACATTCAACTCTTTAAATGACAGTATTCAATATGTTGATATTAATTGGCATGGCACAACAAAAAGAGCCATTAAAGTTGACAACGATTATAAGCTACCTATAGAACATCTTACAACAGGAAATATAGAAAAGGGAATTACTGCAATATTAAACAACCAAGACAAAATAAAAAATAACACCAACAATCTTGAAGGAATAGTAAATATTTTAGGATATAGATATTTGCGGCAGGCGAAATTTTCCGATGCTATACAAATATTCACATTAAATGTTAACTTATTTCCAAAATCTTCCAATGTGTATGATAGTCGTGCTGAAGCATATATGTTAAACGGAGAAACTGAACTTGCAATAGAAAACTATCAAAAGTCGCTTCAGATAAACCCTGAAAATACAAATGCAATTAATATGCTGGAAAAACTTAATAAAATTTAGAGGTTCTATCTCTGAAGTTGTAATAATCGATTTCATTACATATCTTACTGTATTAAATTCTATCTAAAAAGGTTATACTTTAAAACACCGAATAATCATGTTAAAAAAATATCTTATTTTGCTACAGGTAATATTACTTTTTGCTCTTACTGCATGCACCCCAAAAAAAGAAAATAATTTTATACTAATAAAAGGTGGGACAATTATTAATACTGATTGGGATGCTTCACCGGATGATAATATTTCAAATGCCTATATTCTTATTCAAGATAAAAGAATTATTAAAACAGGAATTTATTCAGATACCGTATCGCTCCCTAAAAAATATACGCTTGTTGATGCCTCAGGGAAATATATTATTCCAGGATTGATAGATGGTTTTGCAGTAATTAATAATCAAGCATATGCTAATGCCTTTCTTCTTTCGGGTGTAACTTCAGTAATCGGAGTTAGTTCTACGCGACGTGGAGAACTTTTTGAAACAGGTAACCCGTCTCCAAGAATATTCAAATTAGGTGAAGCAGGAGATGAGCCTGTTACTAACGATGAAATAATTAAGGATTTTGAACAATCTTTCTCAGATAGTATTAAGGTAATGCTTTTAATGTATAAGCTTAATCCAGATCAGCTTAAACTTTGTATGAAACTTGCCGATAAATATAATATGGCTACAATTGGCGAATTGGGTTTTACTTCGTATAAAGATGCTTGTGAAATAGGTGTAGAAGCATTTGTACATACCACTAGATACTCGCTCGATATAGCTCCCGAAGCTTTAAGAAAAGCAGTAACTGAAAATCCGTTTAGTAATGATCTGAATTCTGCTAAATGGAAATATTATCGTTTTTTAACTAATATTGATACATCAAATAAAAATCTAATTAATCACGCCAAAGTTTTGGCAAACTCCAACAGTTATTTAATGCCAACCCTTAGTCTTCTATATCTTGATTTGCCTGATCATAATAATCCATGGAACGAACCAGTTGCAACACTCATAAATGAAAATGATATAAATAATCCTGCTGATAAACTAACCGGAAATCACTCTTACTCAGACAAAATACAAAATGCATATACAAATCTTGCGTTAAAAGAATTGCAAATTGATAAAATATATTCGCAAAGCGGAGCAAAGTATTTAAGCGGAAGTGCAACCGATGTATGGGGTACAATGCCGGGAATTTCATTACATACAGAACTGGAATTACTTGAAAGAGTAGGTTTAAAACCAGAACAAGTTTTAGCTTCTGCAACTTCGAATTTTTCAGAAGCTTTTAATTGGGATATTGGGAAATTAGAAACCGGCTTTGTTGCAGACATTCTGATTCTGAACAATAATCCTTTAGATAATTTAAAAGATATTAATGCTTTATTTTTAAGAGGTAAAGAAATTGATTTATCTGAATTAAGTCAACCTGAGAATCAAAAATAACCGATTTAAATCTAAATTAATAAAATATGAAAAACTTCGATCGTAGAACTTTTTTAAAAACAAACAGTATTGCATTAGCCGGTCTACCATTATTTTCTGCTTTTAGTTTTAAATCAAATAACCGTACAATTAATTCAGATAGCCAAAAAATTAATTTTACGCGTGATGGACTTGACTTTAATCCGGATGAATACTCTGAATTACTAACAAAATTAACTAACGGCCAAAAAGGAATTACTGATAATTATTCACGTTTTGGAGTTGTTGAAGAACTTGAAAAGAAGTTTGCTAATTCGTTGGGTAAAGAAAGTGCTGTATTTATGCCAACAGGAACTATGGCAAATCATATTGCTGTAAAAATTCTTGCAGGTAACAAAAAGAGAGTGCTTGTTCAGAATGTCAGTCATTTATATAATGATTCAGGTGATTGTGCTCAAAAATTAAGCGGAATAAACCTTATTCCACTCGGTGGAGACAAAACTACTTTTACCTTAGAACAAGTTAAATCTGCTGTTAAACGATCAAATCAGGGGCGAGTAAAAACAGGAATTGGTGCAATTCTGATTGAGTCTCCAGTTAGACGAAAGGATAATGAGATGTTTGATTTTGCTGAAATGCAAAGAATCTCAGAATTTGCTAGAGATGAAGGAATAAAAATGCATCTTGACGGCGCCAGATTATTTAATGCTGTTGCTCACAGCTATCATTCTGTAAAAGATTTTACCGATTTATTTGATACCGTTTATGTTTCTCTTTATAAAAACTTTAACGCTGCTTCTGGTGCAATTTTAGCTGGTGATAAAGATCAATTAAAAGATTTATACCACACTCGAAGAATGTTTGGTGGAGGAATGCCTCAAGTATGGCCTTTTGCTGTTGTTGCATCTCATTTTGCTGAATCATTCCTTTCGGATTATAAGAAAGCATTGGGGAACTTTGAAATTTTTAAGCAAGAACTCGAAAAAAATTCAAAATTGAAAATTGAAAAAGTAAAAAACGGAACCAATGTGTTTATTCTTTCTGTTTTATCAGGAGATGCTCTAGTCTTGAAGAAAAACCTAATGAATTATAATATTATATTGCCAGAGCCTATAAGCAATACTTTTAAAATAAAAACTAATACATCTTTATTGCGTTCAGATCCAAAACAACTGGCTATAAAATTTATTAATTCTCTTGTTTGATATAAGATTTAGCTATTTCCCGTGATATTTCATATCCGGAACAGGTTCGTTGTTTTTTAAGAATCTATCGAACCAGTTTATAAGCTGATCAAAAACATCCTGTTTATGTTCTAGTATTGCATGATCGGCACCATCATACATTATTAATTTATATGGAATTCTGTATTTATCAAATTCCAGAGCCATGGCCAAAGCACAAGAAGGTTTTACTCTCCAGTCTGAAGTACCGTGCATCATAAGAATAGGAACACCGAGGGGAAATTTATCTACTAAATTTATTGCTGAACGGCTATTTAAAAATTCTTCTTCGTTTTGTTTATATAAAGAGACACTATCAGCGATGTATTCTCCCCAATCAGGTCTGTCGTCAAATGAGCTTTTTAGATCAGACAAAGCACCACCAACTGCAATTGCTTTAAGCCTGTTTGTTCTGGTATTTGAAATATAAGTCATCATACCTCCTCTACTCCAACCAAACATCCCAATATTTTCAATATCAGCTTGTGGAAGATTATCAATTAAGGGAAAAAGATTCAATACATCATTAACATCACTTCCTCCAAACTCTTCTCGTCCTTCACCTCCTCCGTTACCTCTATATTGGCTTGCAACAATAATATATCCTTGGGCAGATATTTTTGCTAGCTCGCCTAACCTTATTGAGCCATTTGTGGTTAAAGATCCAAAATTGAAACTACCTCCGCGATTATAAATAATTACAGGAAATTTTTCATCACTATTTGGAATAAGGAGAAAACCATTAACCTTTAAACCGTCGCTATAATATGTTATCCCAAACAGATTAATTTCTTTTATAGATTTATATCTTTCTTTGTTGAAAGAAGCATTAGTTCTGTTTTCAGTGTTCTTAACATATACTGACAATTCCTCAGAATTTTGAATACTTATTTTATTGATAATATCACCATTTTTTTGGGCCATTGTAATAAATGATAGAACCAATAAAGCATTAACCATAATTATTTTTAGCATTACCATAACTTTTTCCTGATTGATTTTCTTTTTTCTTAAGATGTAGTTAGAGTTCTCTAAACTAAATATAAAGGTAATAAAACCATAGAATCTATATCAAAGTTAATATAAACACATGCAAATTAGTGCTAAGCATTTTTGTTATGTATAAATACCTACGCAAAACATCGTATTGTAATATAGTGTTTTAATCTATTTTTACTGATAAGTTTCGGGTTTATATTTGACTATAATTTTGAAAACAAGCACCATGAAAAACTCTAAATTATTTATATATTCGTGTTTTACTTTTATCTTGTTAATACCCAAAATAAAATTATGAATACAGAAAAACTAAAACCAATAATAAAAAGCGCATTGATAATTTGTGCTGTTTTTTTTAATATTAATCTAAGTGCACAAAACATTATAAGCAGAGATCCTTTAGACTATCCCGACGGTGATGTTCCTGAAATTTGTGGTACAGACCCCGCAGATCCTGGTTGTATAATTACATTGCCTCCTGCATTACCAGAACAAGACTATTATTTTCAAATACCTTTAATAAGTGAACCTAGAAGCAATTGCTTGTTTACTATTATTCAAAGTACTCCGTGTGAAAGCGGTACTCCAATTCCCAATTCTGCAAATGGAGACCTTGACATGCCTGCAGCAACCAGGTGTAACCCTCTTGGAGGAAACAGCTATCTCGAAATAGAAGTTAACGTGAATATAATTGCAGGTCCAAATTTAGGTCAAACTGATATTCAAAAATACATATTACCAGTATACCGAAATCCAATTAAAGTTGTTCTGGTTCTCGATATTTCAGGGAGCATGGGACTTATTGTTTCTGGTGGTACAGATACCCGTTGGAATGTTTTAAAAAAGTCTGTAAACCTATTTACTGAAGAATTCGAAAAATATTATCAAGAAGGTGATTCTATTTCTGTAATTTACTATTCAGAAGATACTATTATGCCAGACAGTCCTATTGACAGCAATTTTATTGCTATTACTCCCGAAGATTTCACACCAACTAATTTGAAATCATCAGAAATAATTAATGCTGATATGCTTAATAGAACTCTTCAGGATTCAGCAGCTATGGGAAATGCGCTGTTACTTGCAAAAGCAAAATTACAGAATACCGATGCTACTAAAATTGCAATCCTTTTTACTGATGGTCATCAGAGTAAAGATCCATTAATTCACGAATACCTTGGAAATAAATTATATAATGGAGAGTTTCTTAATAATGGTCCTTGCAGTGCTATTGATAGTATTAGGTATTATACCGTAGGCATGGGTTCCTCCAGCTCTATTCCAATAGTTCTTGAAAACATTTCACTTGCCAGTGCTGCAGAAAACCTGAATACAACAACAGGTGAAGATACAGATCCAGTATTACACGATTTTTTTCAGAATCAATTTAATGATTTGCTCAAGGGAAACAGACCTGCTATAGAAACCAGAATTATAGATTTATCTCCCTTTGATGATTCACTGAATGTTCCTGTAACTAATGACCTAAAAGTCTATTTTAATGAATCAGTAACTGCGAATTCAGGATTTATAACTATAAAACGAAGTTCAGATGATTCTGAATTTGCTTCCATTTCTGTAACTTCAGGGTTAATTACAGGTAGCGGAACTTCTGTCATCACAATTAATCCGGATAGCCACCTTGAAAGCAATACCGAATATTATATATTAATCGAAGGTACTACTTTTAATTTCGAAGGTATATCATCGAAAACATACTGGAACTTTAAAACTGAAGATATTTTACCACCTTCAGTAACAATTTCCTCTTTGGAAAACAATCCAACAAATACAGATCCATTTGAAATTAATTTAGAGTTTAACGAAGAAATAAATGGTTTCGATGTTAGTGAAATTACAGTTACAAATGGTGTTGCCAGCAATCTCGCTACTACCGATAGTATTTCGTTTACAGCAAATATTGCTCCTGTAGCCGATGGTTTAATAACAGTATCTGTTAATGCTGATGTTGTTACAGACAATGCTGGAGATCTAAATACTGAATCAATTACTTTTGAAATTAACTTTGATTCTGAAAGGCCAACGGTTATTTTAACAGCTGATAACGACACAACAAATACTGCTGATTTTGATGCTTATGTTAATTTTTCAGAAAAAATAAGAGGTTTCAGTGATTCAAAAATAAGTGTTACTAACGGTAATATTAGTTCCCTTTCAACATCAGATAGTATAGACTTTGTTGCTTCAATTACTGCAATATCTCAGGGAGAAACTGATGTTAATGTAATCGAAAATCAGGTTACAGATTCAGCAGGAAATTTAAATACTTCAGCAGAAGAATTAACAATAACATACTATATTCCGACAAATATTGAGGTATTAAAAATAGAAGGAATTTCAATCTATTCGAATGACGGATTTGTTGTTGTTGAATTTTTAAATCAAAATTCATTGAACTTTAAATCCGCAAATATTGAGATTTACTCGCTTAACGGATCATTAATTAAAAAAGAAAATATTACAAGAAATTCTTTATTTAAAACTTATGTGAATGATCAGAGGGGAATTTATCTTGTAAAACTTACTTTAGATAAAAACATTTATTACTCTAAAATTCACAATTAATACATGATGAAAAAAGCACTTTCTTTTACTCCTGGAATAATTCCAAAATTTATTTGTTTCTTATTGCTAAGTAGCTTTTCGACCTTAAATCTTGATGCTCAAACAAAAATATTAAATAGGCATTGCCCTGATTATCCTGTAGGAACAATTTGTTCGGCATGTGATTCTGATGATACATGTTCAACTTTTATTTTACCTCCTGCTAAATATAATCAACCCTATTCGGTTACTATACCTTTATTTATTTCTGATCTTGATGAATGTGAAATTAATGCTGTTATGTGCAGTAGTGATGAAATAGCGAATAATCACACATTAACTTTAAACAATTGTAACGAAATAAATTTACTTGTTACTAAGTGGGATCTTTTGAATGAGGAGGCTTATATTTCATTTAATTTGTATCTGCATAAAACAGGGGACTATGAAATTGTAAATCAAATTTATAAAATCCCTATAATAAGAGATACTGCTAAAATTGTACTATCACTTGGCATATCGGAGAGTATGGCATCTAATATAAATGGTACATCTAATATTTGTATTGATGAATTAAAAGATGCTGTAAATATATTGACCTCCAAATTAGAACAAGTCAGACAAGAAGGCGACTCAATTGGACTATCATATTATAATACAGGAGTAATACAGCCTGAAGACATAAACTTTCCAAAGAATTTTATTGAAATAACTGATTGGAGTGGTCCTGTTGAAGATTTTAGCTCAGTAAAAATTAATAATGATTTAACACCCAGAACACCAGAAGGCTTAGCCGCTATGGGAGAAGGACTTTTAGATGCAAGAAATAAATTATTAATAAATAATTCTGTCAATTCCAGAAAAATAGTATTCCTGTTTTCCGACGGCTTGCAAAATGCCGGTAATCAATTAAACCTGAACGGCATAAGCTATAACAACTCCCTCGATTCTTTAAATAATAGTGTGATTAACACAAATGATAGTATAATATATATTACAGTATCAACTTCACAGGCTGCAGATGTGCCACCTTTAATGTCTGCAATCGCATATAAGAATAATGGTGCATCTTTGTATGTTGATGGAAGTTCTTCTGAATTTGAACTTTTTCTAAACGACCAATTAACTAACATTTTTCATGGTATGAGGTTGCAACCAGAATTATTGGTTTAAACCCATTAAATGATTCCATTAATATTGAAACAGATCAAAACCTTAACTTATATTTTAATGAAACAGTAAATATTAATACAGGTACTGTTTATATAAAAAGATCGAGTGACGATAGTGATTTTGAAGAAATAGATGTTACATCTGGAAAAGTTTCCGGAGATAATACAAATAACATAACTATTAATCCTTCAAATAATTTTGAAAGCGAAACAGAATATTATGTTTTAATTGATGAAAATGCATTTTCAGGAGTATCAGGAAATAGTTTTGCAGGAATTACATCAAGTAATTACTGGTCTTTCACTTCGAAAGATATAGAAAAACCTTCTGTAAGTTTAACTGCCGATAATGACACAACAAACACAGCTGAATTTAACACTTATGTAAGCTTTTCAGAAAAAATAAGAGGTTTCGGTGATTCAAAAATTACTGTTACTAACGGAAATGTTAATTCACTTTCAACATCAGATAGTATAGACTTTATTGCTTCAATTACAGCAACATCACAGGGAGAAACTGACATTAATGTTAGTGAAGATCAGGTTACAGATTTAGCCGGAAATATGAATACGGCAGCAGATGAATTAACAATAATATATCATGTACCAACAAGCATTGAAATACTTAAAAAAGAAGGAATTTCAATCTATTCGTATGATGGATTTGTTATTGTTGAATTTTCAAAACCAAATTCAATGAATTTCAGATCAGGAAATATTGAAATTTACTCGCTTAATGGATCCTTAGTTAAAAAAGAGAACCTTGAAAATAATTCCGAATTCAGGACATATTTGAATGATCAAAGGGGAATTTATCTTGTAAAACTTACACTTGATAGAAACGTTTATTACGCAAAAATTCAGAATTAAACATAACTTAAAACTTCAATGTAAAAACAGTTTGTACACCTACATTTGATTTCACATTTATTGTTCCATTATGCAATCGCATAATTTGTCGTGCAAAACTTAGTCCAATTCCTGAACTATTTTCTTTGGTTGAATAGAATGGAATAAATATATCGCTTAGTTTTTCATTTGGAATCCCAGCTCCATTATCTGCGACCTGAATAAGAAGTTTATCATCTTTTATAAAAGATTTCAAATGCAATTTAGGATTTTGTGTTTCAGTCATTGAGGTTAAGCTGTTGGTTATTAAATTAATCAACACCTGCTCTATTAAAGCATTATCAACATCAATAAATAAATCATCCTTTTCGGTTTCAACTTTTACAGAAATATTGTTTAACTCAGCATTCATTATTTTGCAAACGGAGTTAATCAAATCGTTCACTAAAACCTTTTTTGTTTGTAATTTTTCTGGAAGCTTAGTTAAAGTCCGGAAATTATTTACAAAATGGTCTAAACCTTCACCCCTTTCCTTTATTGCTATTACTGATTCTCTTACATCCTTATAGTTTATTTCCTTAAAAGCACTGAAGGGTTTGGCATCTCCTTTTTCATCACTCATTAACATTGTTATGGTTTCAGTTAATGAATTTATCGGAGTAAGAGAATTCATAATTTCGTGAGTAAGTATTCTCATTAATCGTTGAATTGCATCTAATTCCCCCTGATCAATTTCCCTGCTTATATCTTGAATGGAAATTAGCTTTTGATTTTTAGAATATAACTTAAATGATTTTACTGTAACGGATAGTTTTTTCCTTTCGTTTTGATCTAATGTTTCATATATGAAACTCCCCGCCTTTTTATTCTCAGTCAATTTTTTGTAAAAGTCGGGCAATAAATGTTCAAGTTGATGAATTGAATAAACCTCCTTTATACCCAGTAAGTTTTCGCCACGTTTATTTTTAAAAGTTATTGTACCTTTTTCGCTAAAGACCAAAACTCCTGCTGGTATGGTCTGTATAATATGATTTGTAATAAAATGTTGTGCCTGAGTTTCTAATGTAACATTTTGATATTGCTCAATAATTTTATTGAAAGCTACATTCAAATCTTTATATGGAGAGGCTGAGAAATCTGTTTTAAATTTTGAAGTATAGTCTAAGTTTGAAATAGCCAAAACAAATTTTGTAAAAAGACGATTTGTTTTTTTAATATAGTACAATAACAAAATAATTTGTAGGACTAAGATCATTGCAAATACAATTAAAGTAAACATCAATTGTTTTTCAAGCAAATTCGGAATTACTATTGCAATAGCAATCATATTCAAAAGAATAAGAGCTATTCTAAGTATCAGATTAATATAAAATTTACGTAATAGCATAATAAATAATTTTACAATCCGTATTTCTTCATTCTTCTGTATAATGCTGTTCTTTCCAGGCCTAAATCTCCTGCTGTTTTTGTCATATTTCCAAGGTTTTTTTGAATAGCTTTTAGTATTAGTTGCTTTTCATTTTCTTCTAAATTAAAAGTTTGGACAGAATTACTTTTTGCAATTAATTGATTTGAAGGAAAAATAGATTCAGCGGTCAACTGTTTTTTACTTTCCAATATAATCGCCCTTTCAATAGAGTTTTTTAACTCGCGAATATTTCCAGGCCAATTATATCTTTTCAATTTTTCAATAGTTAAATCGGATATTTTAATATTTTTCTTTTGATATTTCGTTTTAAATTTTTCCAGATAATACCTTGTTAGCGAAGGAATATCATCCACTCTATCTCGAAGTGCCGGAATGCCTAATTCAAACATATTTATTCTATAATACAAATCCTCACGGAATTTGCCTTGCTTTACCATTTCTGAAAGATTCTGATTTGTTGCACAAATTAACCTAATATTAATAGGGATAGTTTTTGTTCCTCCAACACGAATCATTTCACGATTCTGTAATACGCTTAACAACTTAGCCTGAAGCTTTACATCTATATTTCCAATTTCGTCAATAAAAAGAGTTCCACCCGAAGCTAATTCAAACCGACCTGTTTTCTTTTCTTTTGCATCAGTAAATGATCCTTTTTCGTGCCCAAACAATTCGCTCTCAAAAAGATTTTCATGTATTGAGCCAACATCTACCTTTAAAAATATGCTATTTTTTCTATTTGAGTTTTGATAAATCTGACGGGCAATCATTTCTTTCCCTGTACCATTTTCTCCTGTAATTAAAACATCAGCATCGGTTATGGCTACTCTTTTAATTAAATCATTTACACGCTGCATAGCTAAAGACTCATAAATAAAATCTTTATAATTAGACTCATTATCAACTTCAAGCCGATCAGTTGTTTCTTTGTATTTACTTAAATCTATTTTTGAATTTCTGAATTTCAATGCAGAAAGAATAGTTGCATGCAGTTTTTGATTTTTCCACGGCTTAACTATAAAGTCATATGCTCCTGCTTTAATTGCATTTACTGCCAAATCGAAATCGCCATAAGCAGTAATAAATATTACAGGTAGATCAGGATCGAGTTTCAGAATTTCTTGTAGCAAATTAATTCCTTCACTGCCATCAATTTCACCTTTTGTAAAATTCATATCAAGCAAAACAACGTCATAACTTTCCTTTTTTATCATGAAAAGCATTACTAATGGATTATCGATTGTTTCAACTTCCTCAAATATTTGTTTTAAGAACATCTTAGCGCTATGCAATACACCTTGATCATCATCAACAATTAATATTTTCCCCTTTTCTAAATCCATAGCAAAATTTCTACTCAAAGATAAACATTTGTTTTGATATCGCACATAAAGTGTTGCATTTTCGCAACACTCTTAAGTTTATTAATGCTAAGACAAATCACGCTTACAGGCTGCTATACTGATACTTACAATTACTGGCACATTTTTAGGAATGAACAAAGAAAACTAATATCTTTATATCATGTTTAGAACAAATTTAAAACTCATATTCCGAAATATTTGGAAATATAAAGGATTCTCTTCTATAAATATAATTGGATTATCAGTAGGGATGGCCTGTTCAATAATTATTTTACTTTGGGTAAAACATCATACAGGCTATGATAAATTCCAAGAAAAAGGCGATAATATTTTCAGAGTAATACAGCATATCAAATTTGAAGATTATACAACCTGGGCTATTACACAAGGACCTTTAGGTCCTGATCTGAAAGAAGAAGTTCCTGAAATAGAAGATTATTGTCGATTAAACCAATCCGGACTTCGGTTTATTAAGGGAGAAGAAAATTTTCAAGAAAGAGGAACTTATGCCGATCCATCTTTTTTTAAGATGTTTACAATTAATGTAACTAAAAAGTTTAAGAACGATCCTATTTCAGAACCAAATAATATTGCTATTTCAGAAAGCTTTGCACAAAAATATTTTGGCGATGAAGATCCTATAGGGAAAACTTTAAGCGCCTTACCTGATCGCGAGTTCATAATTACAGCTGTATTTGAAGATTACCCGAAGGAAAGCCATATATGGTTTGATTATATGATTCCATTTGAGCACTTAGGTAATCTGGGCTATACAATAGATCAATGGGACAATAGCGGATATATTACTTATGTATCATTAAAAGAAGGTATAACAAAAGAACAAGCCGTCGTAAAAATTGAAGATTTTTTAATTCCTAAACCAACTTTAGAAGAGTTCGCTAAATTGGATCTTCAAGCAATAAAAGATATTCATCTTACCGTGGGGATTGATATGGAGAGAGCAAATACTGTAGATGGAAAGTATGTTAAAATATTTTTAATTATCGGAATCTTTTTAATTGTAGTTGCCTGTATCAATTTTATGAATCTTGCAACAGCTCGCTCATCTCGCCGAATGCGAGAAATTGGAATGAAAAAAGTTTCCGGTGCTCATAAACCCACTTTAATTTTTCAGTTTATTGGTGAAGCTCTTCTGATTTCTTTTATTGCCATCTTCATAGCCATGATGCTTGTGGAATTAATGCGCCCAACATTTAACAACATCACCCAAATGGGGTTAAAAATTGATTATACAGATTTTCGAATATATTTAGCATTACTGGGGATTGTGTTAACAACAGGATTATTTGCTGGTAGTTACCCTGCATTTTATTTGGCTTCATTTAAACCGGTTTCTGTTCTAAAAGGAGCTATTTCTGATGCAGGTAAGAAATATAACTTCCGAAAAATTCTTGTAATTTTTCAATTCACTATTTTTATTATATTAATAACTTCCACCTTATTTGTTTCTAGTCAAATCAATTTTATGTTAAATAAAGATTTGGGCTATGATAAAGAAGGCATCATTTATTTTGGTATGCCAGATGGTTTTCAAGAGCATTTTGAATCGATTAAAGATGAAATGTTAAAATCACCGAGTGTATTAAACATGACTCGAGCAGGAAGCATGCCTACATACGGATATAATTTCTCCAATAGTCGTTTTAGATGGGAAGGACAAGACCTTTCGAAAGAAACATTAATAAGGGCTACATTTGCAGACTTTGACTATTTTACAACTTATAATATTGATTTTAATGAAGGCAGAGGCTTTTCAAAAGAATATACAATTGATCCATCTGGCATTGTTATAAATGAAACTGCTGCAAAAGCAATGGGGTTTAAAGAGCCTATTGGGAAACAAATATGGACTGTTGGTGGGACCAAAAGATTAACTGTTATCGGTGTTACTAAAGACTTTCACTTTAGATCATTACATACAGGAATTGAACCACAAATTATTTATTTAGATCCACCTAAATGTTTTTTTGCTATTTTAAAAATCAATATAAAGGAGCTGAATTCTATAAGCAAAAAATTAGAAGAACACTGGATCGCTTATGAATCACAAAGTCCATTAAATATTAATTTTCTTGATGAAGACCTTGCAAATCTTTATGAACAAGACAAAGTGATTCGTAAAATTATTCTGTTCTTTACTACAATTGGAATACTTATTTCAATATTGGGTCTTATTGGAATGACAGGTTATTCTATAGAACAAAAAACAAAAGAGATTGGAATAAGAAAAGCTATGGGTGCAAACTTCAAGACTATTATTATTCTTCTTTCAAAAGATTTCACAAAATGGATTCTTATATCTTTTGTAATAGCAACACCAATTACATACTACATCATGAATAAATGGTTAGATAGTTTTGCCTATAGGATTAATTTAACTTGGTGGGTGTTTGTACTTGGAGGATTAAGCGCCTTAATTATAGCTTTAATTACAATAAATATACAAACCAGTAAGGCTGCACGCATTAACCCAGCAGAAAGCTTGAGGTACGAGTAAAACAGTTTCGTTTAGATTAAAAGCTATCTTTTAAAAGATAGCTTTTTTATTCTACTTAATCTGTCATTCATTTAAAAACCCACCCGTTAATCTGGTTAAGGTAGTATTTGCGTAAATAAGATTATAAATTGATTGTAATTGATTTAAAGCTGAATTCAAATAGCTTAATTGTATATCGCGATAATTAAATGAATTTATTGCTCCAGATTTAAATTTTTCATCGGCGATTTGCAAATTCATTTCTGCTGCTTCTAAGCTTTCATTCGCTACATTTAAAAGCACTTTACGCAAATTGTACACATCATATTCATTAAAAAGCTGATTTGTTAAACTGTGTTTCATTTCTTCGGTTTCGACCTGTGTAATTTGCTCATTAATTTTAGCTATATCAATGGCATCCTTTCTGTTTCCGCCGGTATAAATATCATATGATAAAGTTACGTTCCCATAAGGTGTAAGTGCTTCGTTATAATTTTCGGGTAAAGCATCTGGCTTTATCCATGAATATGAATTATCAACTCCAGCCGAAAGGCGTAGTCGTGGATATAATGCTCCTCGTTGTATGTTTATTTCATCTTTCTGTAACAAAAGATTCACATATTGATTTTGCAAAATTTGATTACTTCCCAGCATTTTATCCAACAAATCACCTAAAATATACTCAGTGGTATCTGAATTAAATTCTTCGGTAAAAGTCCATGTTATATTTGGGTCTTCGCCTAATAAAAAATTCAAATTACGCACTGCGTTGCGTACAATAACTTCCTGATTTAGATACGAAGCTTTATCGTTTAAATAAATGTTTTTTGCTAATAAAACATTGTAAGTTCCTGAACCACCAATTTCATATCGGGTTTGTTCATAATCGTATCGATCTTTTGATAATATCATTACATTGTTTAGCACTTCCAAACGTTCTTTTTGTAGTAGGATATTATAATAGCTCATTATAATATCCTGAATTGTATTCTCAACAACAACCGCGGAACGTCCTTTTGCCAGACTTTCCAGTTTTGCCAGTTTATCTTTGGTAAGATTTACACGAAAGCCATTAAAAATTGTCCAATTTAGACCTATGCCACCTGATATTATATTTGATTTTGTTTTATTTAATAATTCCTGATTATTTGCAGATGTTGCATTAAAACCTATGGTTGGCAATCGTCCGGCTGTTCCCCAGTTATTATTAATTTTAGCAATTTCAACATCCGATTTTGATATTATAATTCCGTAGTTATTTTTCAAGGTTTTCTCAATAGCTTTTGAAATAGATAAATCATTTTCCTGTGCTATTAGTCCTGTTGAAAAAACAATTAATAATAGTGCAATTATATATTTAATCTTGTTATTCATAATCTTCAAATTTTATACAATTACTCTTGTATCTCTTGTGTTAATGTTGCCTTACTGTTCTTTTCGTATTTCATTTTTCGCTTATGCAGTAATATAGCTACTTCAACATCTTCACGTTGAGGTCTAATCCCTGTCCATAAGTATTTAAAGAAGACCCTTACATCGTTCAACAACATTATTAATACAGGGAAAAATATTAGAATAAAGATTGTCCCAACCGCTACTCCATAAGCCAAACTAATAGCCATCGGAATTAAGAATTGAGCCTGAACACTTTTTTCTAAAATAATTGGGAACAGACCAACAGATGTTGTTACGGTGGTTAAAATAATTGGGCGCAATCTAAGTTTTCCTGCCTCAACGATTGCATCATGAACTTTTCTTCCTTCTAATAAGTTACTATCATATTTCGAGAGAAACACAATTGCGTCGTTAATAATTACGCCAGTAAGTGCAACCATCCCCCACAAACTAATAATTGAAAGTGGTTTTCCGTGTATGCCATGTCCCCAAAATACTCCAAGCATTGATAAAGGAATCATGGCAATAATAATAAGCGTTTGATTTATGCTTTTAAAATGGATAACCATGATAAAAATGATAAGAAGGAATGCAATTAAAAAATATGTTTTAGCTTTATTCATTGCTTCCTTACCTGCTTTTTGCTGTCCCTGATATTCATAACGGATACCTGCAAACTGAGCTTCAACATCGGGCATAATTTCTGCGCTAATCTGATTTAATATTTCAGGAACAGAAGCCAAAGGATCTACCATATCAGCCTCAACTCGTATTTCCCTTGATCCCTGATACCTTCGAATAGCAACCGGACCACGTTCCATATGATAATCAGCCAATTCTGTTAATGGAAATTCTCCGGTAGAAGTTTTTATTTTCATATTTTCCATTTGCCCTAAAGTCATTCTATCTGATTTAGGATAACGAACCCATATTCTTAGTTCATCACGTCCTTCTTGGAGACGCTGTGCCTGACCACCATAAAAACCTTGTCGGACTTGCTGTGCAATTGTGCTCTCATCTAATCCGAGGAAATATGCTTTTGGTTTTAATTTTAACCTGATTTCTTGCTTACCAAGTGCTACATTTTCATTAATATCTTTTAATTGCGGAAGTTCAGTTAAGCGGTTCATTAAATAATCCTTAGCTTCTTCAAGCTCCTGAAGATTCTTTGACATTAAACCAATTGAAACTGGTGAACCCCAACGATGAAATCCTCCAACTGTTAGTTTTCTTGCTTCAGGAACTTTACCAATTTTTTTACGAACACGTCCAGCTATCTCATAACCACTAATAGCAATGCCTTCTAAATCTACAGGATATACATTTATATTTCCTGCATGAGCACCAACTTCCTGTCCACTAAAAGCTGATCCTAAATTTATCATTACACGATCAAGAATATTTTCTTCTAAACCAAACTCTTCGGTAAGATCATCATTAACTTCCCAAACAACTTTTTCGAATCGATCTAAAAATTCTAATGTTTGCTTTTCACCATCACCTGGTGTAAATGCAATATTTAAAGTAAAACTATCAAAATCAACCATTGGGAAAAAAGTAGTTCTAATATGTCCTCCGGCAACCAAACCAACTGTTATTAAAAATAAAGCAATAGGTACACCAATTACAGCATGACGCCATTTTAACAACCACAATAACAAATAATGGTAAATATCATCGCGTAGCCAAACAATGAATCTCTCAAAATATTTTTTAACACCTTTCTTTTTAGCCTCCAGACTCTTCCTGCTTAATACACGAGCACTACTTAAATGTGCTGGTAAAACTAAGAATGCTTCGAAGAGAGAAAAGAACAAACTGGCTACCACTACAATTGCCATATGAAACATCATCTCCATTCTGGTTCCAGCTAAAAACAACAAAGGCATAAATGCAATAATAGTTGTTGTTACAGATGTTAACACGGCAGGAAATACTTCCATAGTTCCATCAACTGCCGCTTGCATTGGTGTTTTTCCACGCTCAAAATGCAAATAAATATTCTCTGCTATAACAATTCCATCATCAACCAAAATACCTATAACCAGTATCATTCCAAATAGCGAAATCATATTTATAGTTAATCCTATAAGATTGGCATAAATAAACATTGCTAAAAAACTAAACGGAATTCCAAACGAAACCCAAAGGGATAAACGGGTACTTAAAAACATGGATAATGTTATAATAACTAAAACCAATCCTATTAATCCATTTCTTGTTAACAAGTCTAAGCGGCTGTGCAAAATATCAAGATAAGCTCTTGAAATTTCTAATTCTACTCCTGGATTTTTCTCATTAAATTCTGCTATATAGGTTCTTGCATATTCAGTTATTGCATCTAAATCTTCTTCAGGTAATTTATCTACATTAATAAATACTGTTTTCTTACCATTAATCCAGGATTTTCGAGAAGTGTCAGCAAATTTCTTTTTTACTTCAGCAACATCTCGAATTCTTATAAAACTTCCATCTCCCTGGCCACGAATAATAATATTTCCAATCTTATTTGGATCAGTACTTCTTGATCTTAATCGAATTAATAATTCTTCTTCATCCGATTTTATTTGTCCACCTGATACATCCTGATTATTAGCCTGAATTGCTCTGATAATTTCGTTAATTGTTATGCTATATCGTAACAATTCTTCTTCTTTTACTTCAACTGAAATTTCTGGTGATGGAAATCCCGAAATCGAGATTTGACTCATAACACCAGAGTGAAACAAGTCTTCCTCTACACGTTGAGCATAATCTTTTAAGTCCATTAAGTCCATTTCGGAATCTCCCGAAGCCATAAGAGCCATTCGCAATGCTCCCATACGAGATCTTCGTTTAGCAACAATTGGCCGTTCTGCTGCTGTTGGCAATGATGAAATACCATCCACAGCATTTTTAACTTCCATTAAAATTTCATCAATAGGATATTCACCTGTTGTTTCAATTGTAATACTTGTACTATTTTCCCTTGAAGTAGAATTAATTTCCTTAATTCCAACCAATCCCCTTACAGCTTCTTCTAATCGTGAAGTAACGCCTTCTTCCATTTCTACTGGCGATGCTCCCGGATAAAACACAGAAATAGTTATAATCCTGCTTTCAGACTCCGGAAAGAAAGCCTTTTTCATGGTTAATAAACTTATAACACCAGCTATTACTACAAAAGCAATTATTAAGTTGGCATAAATCGGATATTCTACAAATCGTTCTATAATCTTTCTCATAATAGTTCCTGATTAAAGATTTTATCAGTGCTTTGGTTTTCTTTGCTTCTTCTCTTCTCTAGCTTGTTTATCAGGACTTTCTTCCCCCTCGGTATCCACAAGAGTTCCTTCAAGAACATTAATTAATGCTTGCATAACAAGTACTTTCCCTTCATCGACTCCGTTAAAAATGAGCGATTTTTCGTTCACCTTAATTATATTTATTATCTCTTTGTAAATTCTACCATCCTCAACAATAAACACCTCATTTGTATTGAAAACCACATTGCGTGGAATTTCCATTGCTTGTTTTATTGGATGGCCTGAGAATGTAGCATTTAAATATTCTCCTACCAATAAAGGTTTTTTCTTATCATTTTTTATTCGAATAAAAACTTCTTGCGATTGTGTTTTTGGATCAACAAATTGACTTTTACGGACAACTTCCCCTTGCCACTCAGCATCTCGAGAATCTGCGCAAACTTTTACATTATCTCCAATTTTTACCCATTCAGCATCAAATTTTTCTAGAGGAACTTCAAGTTCTAACATATCTGTTTGAATAATATGTGCAACTCTACCGCCCATATTTGTATAAGCTCCGGCTTCCATATAAACATCTGAATAAGTCCCATTAAATGGAGCTACTATTGTATGACGACTTAGTTGAAGTTCATCTTTTAAAATTCCGTAATAATCGCTTAATACATTTCTGCTTGCCAAGAATATTTCCAATTTTTCGCTTTCAATTTCTGGAAATTCAGGCAACTTTTTATTTACATCGATAGCATTAAAAAATGATCTAAACTCAGATTCGTATTCCGAATAATCAATTTTGATATCGGGTAATAAATTAGCTAATGAATTTAAAAATTTACTCTTCGTCGACTTTAATGCAAGTATTGCCTCATCGGGGTAGATAGTAAATAGTACTTCTCCCTTTGAAAATTTACTCCCCTTTTTTAAAGCAATTTTTGAAGCTAATATTTTTCCTGAAGCTTCTGCAACAACATCTAATTCAGATATTGAGGTTAACCTGCCTGATGCTGAAACAGGAGATATTATTGTTTTATATCTTATTGGTTCTGCTTTTACAAAGCGCTTTGCAACCACAGCTGGTCTCCGAAAAGGCTCTTCCTTTTGAGCAATTAAAAATTTCATTAATCCGAATGCCATACCTACAATAAAAATAAAGGCGGCAACAATGACTATTCTTCTGTCAATCTGTTTCATTTTGTAAGAATTATATTAAATATTTTTGACTCCGATTTTTGAAAATTATTACACTTAAGACAAAGAAACTTAAACATAGTTTAAATTATATATATATCTAAATTTTTATTTTTAACTTATGATCTTAAAATTTTATAAGATAGAAAACTTAATATCATGAAACAAATCATCATAATTCTAATTTTAAGTTTAATCCTTTTTTCATGTAAACATGAAGAAGAGGTAATTTTGATTGATTTAAAATCAGAAAAATCAATTATTGAAGAAACAATAAAAAATACCATTGCCTGGGCAAAAGATAAAGACACAAGCCTACTTTATAGTATAATTGCTAATGATGAAAACTACCTGGAAGTTCATCCTTCATCAAATGTCGTAAAAGGAATATCTCAATTCAAAGAAGCAGAACGATTTTGGTTAGATTCACGATTCAAACACGTAAGTTTCGAAACCTGGGATATGCATATTAATATATCACAAGACGGAACTGTGGCATGGTATTATTGTATGCTAAATGATATTAACGATTGGGACGGACAATCGGCAAGCTGGGAAAATACGCGCTGGACCGGAATTCTTGAAAAACGAGATGGTAGTTGGCAAATGGTACAAATGCATTTTTCGTATCCTGCTGAATAAAATTAAAAATTGCTAAAATAGTACTATAGAACTGTTCAATAAGTATTAATATATAAATGGATAATAAGTATTTTGATATAAAAGATAATTGCAGAAAAAGTCTTTTGAAATATCTTTTAAAAGCCATTTCAATAATTCCGGTAATTGAGAGCCCATTAATACTAGACATTGGATGTGGTTCAGGAGTGCCTACATTAACCTTAGCTGAAATTTATAACGGTAGAATTATTGCAATTGATGTAGATACTAAATCTACAGATAGGTTGAAAGAGAAAGTAAAAGAATTAAATTTATCTAACAGAATTACAGTTGTTAACCGTTCTTTATTTGATATAGAATTCAATGAAACCCAATTTGATCTAATTTTAGCAGAAGGATTTCTTAATACAGTGGGTTTTCAGAAAGGATTTTTTAAATTATTAAAATTATTAAAAAGGAATCGGTTCTTTATAATCCATGATGAATTACGAAATCAAAATAGAAAAATTGAATTTGTAGAAAGCAATAATTGTAAGGTATTAGATACGTTTAAATTAGACGAACAAGTTTGGTGGAACAATTATTATAAATGTCTTGAAAAAGAAATATCTTCTCAGAAGAATCAGGATTTATTGAAGTTTCTTAACCCCGACTTACGTGAAATTAAATTATTCAAGAAAGATTCATCTCAATTCAATTCAGCTTATTATGTAATTGAAAAACTATAATTTCGTAATAGAAAGATATATTAAATTAAAATGGATAACTTGTTTACAGATGACACAGTTGAAGAATGCTTCAACTGCATTTTTCTTATCCGGAAAAACACTAATTATATTCCAAGCGAATTTCCTCAGTAGCTAATGTTGATTCAATAAGTTCCTGCCATTTAGCAGAATTCCATGTTCCTAATTTAGTATGTGTTTCATAATATTTTTGTGGAATAGGATGTGTACCCACAACAACATTTACGCCATACTTTTCCTGAATAAATCGTTTAAAATGATCTATACGGTGGCATGGTGGATAACCAACAACCATTCCTGTTGCAAGATGAATAACATCAACACCATTTTTTATCATTTCTTCAGGAGTATATTCAATATTACCGCCCGGACATCCACCGCATCTTGTATAACCAACAATTTCCAAATCTTCATCCTTGCCATAAATACTAAAAGCACCATCACGATTTTTCATTGATCTAAAACATTTACCACCAGCACAATCCTTATAGCGATCGCAAATAATAATTCCTATTTTAGTTGTCTTTTTCATGATTTTCATAATTTTTATAATTAGAAATAATCAATTCTATTTCACTCATTTTAAACCCGTATTGTTTTCGTAAATGCCCTAATTGATCTGATCCTGAAACTCCAGAAGGGAGTTTTAATTCGGTTGTAATTACTTCTTCGGGTATATTATATTTTTGTGATATTTCAGATAAAGTCATTGAACCTTTTACTTCAATCGATGGGTCAATATTGTGATGTTCATGTTCATCATGTTTTTCAATTTCTTGAATTGGTTTTTCAATTTCAGAAGTTTCCTCTTCAGATTTATTATTATCGATAGTCTCTTTCTCTATTTCATCAGAATTTAAATCTTCTAATTCTAAATGATATCGTTCCCGTCCTGTTGCTATTTCATTTACATCAACCTTAATAAAGAAAGGAAATATAACGAGCATAACCGTAATCACTACCAAAAGTATTGTACAAATTATTCTTGATTTTTTCCCTTTGATTAAATTTTGAAATAAACAAACAGTAAGCTTCCAGTGCAGAATAATATGTAGGGCAAGCAAGACAATCAGCACCAATGCTAAAATCAAATGTATTTTTCCCCAATCGTGTCGATCAAGTCCTAAATAAGTAAGGTCTACACTACGACCGTATTTTTCCCAGCGTTCCGTGCCAGGAAGCAGAATATATTTAATAAGCAAACCTAATCCGACAATCGCAGCCATTAATGCAAACATGATTACATCAATAATAAAATTCCACTTACTTTTTCTCATAATCGAAATTTTAGTTAAAACTCTAATAAAGATTAATACTCTTTAATACTATATCGTTTTCTTTAACATTCAGATTTCTTGCTATAACAGGGCATTTTGCTTTAAGCATGAAAAACACACTTCTGTTAACTTGAGATAATCCCTCAAAGTTTCCTTGTCCTTTACTAATTACAAGGTCTGCATCTTCAAATCTATCGATAAATTCCAGATTACATAAATTGAGAATCGTAGCCGGAGCAGTACTACCCGATGAAATAATTTCTGCGACCTCGTCAATACCAGAAGCAACAGCATCTGCAATAACGCAATCGTTAATTACAGGAATTTCGCGAACAACATAAGTAACAGGCTTGCCCAATTCTTCAATCAATAATTTATCAAACACTGACTCACCTGCATTATCGCCTAAATATAAAATCGACTTAGCTTTACTTAATTGATTTTTAAATTCCTCGTAATCGCAGAATGCAAAATCTTGTTTTAATATTTTTTTTAGATCATCTACTATATTAAAGTTTTTGTTTACTCCTAAATCAATAACATTACCAGCAATAGCAATTCGAATAGCTGTTAGTAAACGATCATCTGACTTTTCGATTAATTCTTTTAATTCGGGATATAATGACAGTGCTTCATCAATATTATCCTTTTTAATTTTCTGATATGGATCATTATTCCCGGTTATCTCACGAATTTTCTGATAAACAATATTCCCCGTTTCCGGAGGTGTATTATCCAACGAAATTGATCTAACCATTTCTCCAATGGAATTGAGAACTTCTTTAATCTTTTCATCATCATCGGTTGCAACCTTGGCTGCACGAAAAGCCTGCTGCATAAAACATGGTATACATTCTAAGTATGTTCTCATTCTTTATCAAAGTTTAAAATCATACCTGCTTTTAACTGTTTAATGTTAAACTCATTATAAAAAGCTGCCAGTGCAGGTAATTCAGTACAATGCGATGGATACATCTCTTTTATATCCTGTTTTTTAAGATATTTTATTGTTTCCTGAGTTTGATAATTATTTTCTTTCAAATGAAATCCACCAATAACTGCTCTTATCTTATCTATTCCTGTTACTTGTTTTGCATATTCAATCATATTACAAATACCGGAGTGAGCACAACCTGAAATAATGATAATTTCATCATTTAATTTTATTACTAAGCCAGAATCATCAATAATAAAATCATCAATATTATTTTCTAATGCAAAAGATGTTTCTTTTGATTCAAAAAAATTTAAACGAGGTATTTCTCCTAAAAAAATAATATTTTTTGATACTTCGAAAGGTAATCTGGTATAAACAATATCAAACTTATTTTTTAATTCATTAAAAGATAATTCGAGTCCAATATTTTCACCTTGTCTGCCGGCAGGCAGGTCGCCATTCTTTCTATAACGCTTTTGAAAAACTTCGGGATGACAAATCAACTTTTTATTACTAATATATCTTAATCCATCTCCATGATCCCAATGACCATGACTAAGAACAACTGTGTCTATTTTATCTATATCAATATTAAGTTTTTTTGCATTTTGTAAAAAAACGTCGGAATGTCCTGTATCAAAAAGAATATCAATATCGTGTTCAATATAATACGATAAGCCGTGTTCTGAGCAAAATTCCTCTGAAGCTGTATTTTCTGTTAAAATAGAAAGTTTCATTTGATATTTATTGGTTACTTTTTTTCTACAATTCTTTTAAATTAATATGGCCTCTCTCTTCTCCTTTACTCCACTCATTATTAATAATATATAAATTCTGCTGTATACGATTAATACTTTCCTTAATGGTATTATGATTCATTAAAACACAAACAAACTTCTTTTTAATTCTTTTAATGTTTGGACCAAATACCTTAGAAACTACCACTTGTATATTTTCACCTTTGAATAAACTTGCAACTCCTTTTGCCTTTTCAGGATCAGCATGTATACTTTCGTCATCTTCTTCTGTTGTATTCTTTATTCGTTTAATAAACTTCGAATCAGATTCAGTAATTTCAAAAACATAGTAATACTCCGCATCACCAAAATGCCTGTCCATAAATGTTTTTCCATCATCACTTGCAAATGCCACTTTTAAAGCCATAAAATCTATTTTTTTTCTATTGTTAATAATCGTACATAATTCTTGAAATAAAATTTTTCGCTTGCATTTTCAAATCCATATTCTTTAAGTATGTCTTTCCAGTCACGCTCAATATAATCGAATGCGTATTTACATTCAATTTTCTTAAATATAAACCTATGATGAAAAGGCATTTTATTCATATCAAATTCGGCAAAATCAAGAATATTAAATGTGCCTCCCGGCTTTAAGGCATTATAAGCATTTTGAATAACAGTTTTTCTAACTTCGTGCGGAAAGCCATGAATAACAAAACTTATAAAAACTTTATCGAATTTTTGATCTGACTCAATAAGTTGGTCTATTCGTTGATTTATGAATTTAATATTTGAAAACGACTTACATTTTTCATTAAACTGTCGTTCCATATTTTCTGAAATATCCATTCCAACTAATACAGAATTATCAGAAGAAACATATTTATTCATCAATAAAATATTACGCCCTGTTCCGCAACCCAAATCTAAAATTTTATCATTTTCCTGAATATTTAAATCAGCAATTGCTTTCTTAATAAACCCTCTATAAAAACCAAATGAAGCAATATTCATTACTTTATCGTAATTTTTTGCTGTAAATTCTGATAATTCTACACCTGAATCAGGATAAATTTTTTCCATCTTTTCTATTTTAAAATTCTTTAAATACTCTTGCTAATGAAAAACCAGGAGCTTCAACATTCAAATCAAGAAAATATCCGAAAGGTGTCTGTTCTACTGTAAATCCTGAATTGGTTAATCGCTCATCAATATTATCGAATAAAGCTTTGGAGAATTCCGGTTCAGCTTTACTTTCCGATAAATGTGCAAATGAATGCAGGATGATATGTTTGGTATCATTTTTCCCTGCAATCCATTTTAAGTTTTTCAGCAATTTCTTTTTTACTTCGCTTTCTTTTTCTTCGTCTTCTTTTTCAACCTGAATAAATGCTGTTTGAACATTTGTATATTCCTTGCTTTCAGTCGCATCGAGCATTGACTCAATCGTTTTAATTGTGGGATTATACGAGAAACGATTCATGTATATCATTAATAGTTTCATCCGATCATAGTTATAGTTTAAATAATTTTTTTTGTTTTTGTTATACTACACCCTTGTTATCCTAAAACATTTTATTCACCTTTTGATGCCTCAGCTTCCATTTGTAAAAATTTTGATTTTTCTTCTTCTGTCATCACTCGAACCTCATATTCAAAATCTAAATATAAGTCATGAATTGGTTGAGATATGGATTTAATAAGCTCACTATCCATTGATAAATGAGTAGAAGAAAATGCAAAAACCAGTGCAACTTTGTTTTCGATTAATTTAATATCAGTTACTATTCCAAGATCAATTAATGAATAATTAATAACAGGATGTTTTATCCTTGAGATAGTATTTACTACATCCTTTAATGTTATCACCAATCTGTTTTTATTTTTTAGCCTTATCGGATCCCAAATTACCAATATCAAAGCTCCATTTTTTGATTCGAATGGTCCATGATCATCACCTTTCGAAAAAATCTGGTAAGAACCTACAGGAAAGCTTTTACCTTTGCTTGTATATTCTCCTTTGAGTACAAAATGTTGCTCAGTAGTAATGTGTGAATGCGGAGCCATATAGAAGTTTTTTGGTAATTTCAACAAAACTGTTCTACAGCCATTTTCATCTCTTAATATCTTTCTTTTTGTTTCGTTAAAATATTCATTTGCATCTTCCCAATTTAGATCATCAAATAAATTCATTAAATTTTCCATAATATCTCCTTCCATTTTTGAATTAATAAAAAATTAATAACTCATTATTTAAAGATGTTTTATAATTGCTTTTTCATTTTGATATCAATTATTCTTTTTCATATGGATTTTAAAATACTTATGTACTTCACTAATTAATTTATATTTAAGCTTAATGCGATAAAAATCAATCTATTCTGCCAATAAAAAGTATGTCTGGGTTCAATTTAATTTCCCTGACGTACTTTTTTATTATTAATCTTTATTTATTATTAATCTTATTAATAATCATTTCAGCTGCTTTAATTAATATTGTTTTAGTTGGAGCACTTGTTAATAATGGATGTGATCCTATCTGAAATGATATCAACTCATAAACTGTAACTCCTTTTTGAATTGCCAATCCTATTGTGTTAATCATTTCACCAGCGGATTTACCACCCCAAACTTCGCCACCTAAAATTGAACCATCACAAGGTGATGCAAACAATTTTACAGTTAGCGAGCTTGTTTCATCAAAAGTTGGATGTGTATCAACATCGCTAAATGTAGCCGAAACGTATTCAATATTTGCTTCCTTAGCATTAGTATCGTTTACACCTGCAGCTGCCATTGCAACATCATTAATTTCGGTTGAAAATACGGCTAATGTTCCGGTAAAAGTTTTTCTGATTTTAATACCAAATAAATTATGGCCTAATACACGAGCTTCGGCAGTAGCAGTTGATGCTAACATAACATTATCGTTCTTCCGGTAAGGAATCCTATTGTTTGAGAACAATCACCTACAGCACAAACATCTTTTACTTTTGTACGCTCGTAATTATCAACAATTACAGCTCCCATACTATTAACTTCTAAACCAGCTTTTTTTGCCAATTCCGTATTAGGTTTGTAGCCAATTGCCATTATAACAGCATCGGCTTTAATTTCTTCTCCATTAGATAATAAAACAGAAGAAACATTACCGTCTTTACCATTCACTTTTTCAACTCGTACTGAAGTTCTTACATCGGTATCAGTTTTTGAAAGTGTTTCTGTAGCTATTTTACTAAGCTCTTCCGAAAAAGCTTTTGAAAAACAAAACTCTTCGCTTTCAATTAATGTGATATTTTTATCAGGATTTAATGCCAATTGCTCTGCTACTTCAGCACCAATAAAACCTCCACCAATAACTACAATATTTTTTTTAGGCTTTAACTCTTCAAATATTTGTTTGATGTAATTAAAACTTTTTTTGATATAAAAAACATTATTCAAATCGTATCCTGGAATAAAATCAGGAGTAACAACTTCTGATCCTGTAGCAAAAACCAACTTTTCGAAAGTAAATTCATTTCCAGAATCAGTTTTTACTAACTTGTTTTCCAAGTTAACTTCTAATACTTTTTCGGTAATTACTTCGCCACCTAAATCGATAAATGGTTTCGGTCCCATTACATTTTTATCAACACCATCGAGTTTATGAAATACATAAGGAATTCCGCAAGGTACAAGCCCTTTTTCTTCTTCCTTAAACATTAACATAGATTTCTCAGGATTTTGCTTTTTTGCCGTTACTCCGGTAATAATACCGGCAGGCCCTGCTCCAATAATAATTATATCGTATTTTTTCATATTCTTAAAATGCTTTTAATTCGTTGTTTTTATATGCTTCGTATGCTTGTTTTACAGTCATTTCACCTGCACCTATAAATGATTTAACTCCTGCTTTTTCTAAAACAGTTGCAGCATTTCCACCAGGTCCATTGCCAGTTATTAATACCTGAGCTCCCAATTCGAATAATTTTTGAGATGTTTTTGGTCCTGCACCATGCGCTTCATTTTCTATTTCTCTATTATCAAAAGATTCAAATTCATCTTTTTCATCATCATAAACCAAAATAAATTCAGTTCTTCCAAATCGTGGATCCATCATTGAATCCCATTCTGTTCCTTTTGCTGTAAATGCTATTTTCATTTTTTATATAGTTTTTATTATTTATTTTTCTGATTAATGTTATCAATCTTATTGCATCTAAAGACAAGCTGCGAGCTTTTGGTTACATGCTTTATGCTAAAAGTTTCAATCTGCCAACTGCCTATTGATTACTGCCGCAGCATCTTGTGTCATTTTTAATTATTAATTTATAATTATTCATTAAAAAATCTCCTTTTCTCAATTTCTCAATTTGAATTTGTATGTGTTTTAATATCTTCCCAACTATTAACGATCAAATCTTTCAATTCTCCTTGATCATATTCAACAATAGTTTCACCTACTGTCATTGCTTTAGTAAAATTCTCATTATAAGGTAAATTAGCAATATGTTCAACTGACTCATCCTTAAGAAACTGAATAATATCTTTTGTTACATCCTGATTTATATCATATTTATTAATAATACAGCCTGCTTTTAAATTGAACTTTTTAACCAGCTCATATACTCGTTTTAAATCGTGTAAACCCGATAAAGATGGCTCGGTTACTAACACTACAAAATTTGCGCCTGAGAGCGATGAAACAACTGGACAACCTATTCCCGGAGATCCATCCACAATAATGTAATCTTTGTTATTTTCTTCGGCTAAGCGTTTTGCTTCGTTTTTAACTTTTGCTACAAGTTTCCCAGAATTTTCGGCTCCAATTCCCAACTTCGCATGTACAAGAATATTTTGAATTCTGGTTTTTGATATATACCAATCTCCCACGTTTTGTTCATGCATGCTTATAGCCTCAACCGGACAAACCTTTTCACAATATCCGCAACCTTCACAATTTAAAGTATTTATTATATGTTGATCGTTTATAACGGGAATAGCATTAAAACGGCAAATATCAGCACACATACCGCAATTAGTACATTTATCTTCATCAATTTTAGCAATTACACCACTAAAAAAGTTTTCTGATTTTTCAATTGTCGGTTTCATTAATAAATGCATATCTGCTGCATCAACATCGCAATCTGCAACAATAGCATCATTTCCAGCCAAAACTGCTAATGAAGCCGTAACAGAAGTTTTTCCCGTTCCCCCTTTACCAGAAATAACAACAATCTCCTTCATCTCAATTACTAATTTTTAAGATTTAAAATGTAATTCTTTATATCTTGAAGCTCTTGTTTAACTTCGGGCAATTCTTGATATATTAACTGACCTTTTGAATATAACTCAGCAACTTTCCTACTATTAGGTATTTTTGCCAGAATTGGAATATTATCTTCTTCACAATAATTAATTACGTCATTATTCCCAACTCCATAGCGATTTATTACCACTCCAAAATCTTTTTTTAATTCTTTCATTGTTTCCACTGCAAGTTTCAAATCGTGCAACCCGAAAGGAGTTGGTTCAGTAACAAGAATAACAAAATCGGCATCTTTTGTAGCTTCAATAACTGGACAAGATGTTCCCGGCGGAGAATCGAATATTCTTATTATATCTTCCGGAAAATTATTTTCAATATATTCAATAGTTTGTCCGATTAGAGGCACGGCCTGTTCTTGACCTATATCCAATCGACTCTCAATAAATGAAATATTATCTTTTTCGAAATATTTTAATTGCCCCATTCTTTGTTTAATCATAGGTAAGGAACCTGTAGGGCAAAGCTCTGAACAAGCAAAACAACTATGACATAATTCTGGAAATACTAATATTTGAGTCCCTAATTGAATTACAGCATGGAAATTACAATTCTTCTGACATTCGCCACATAAAGTACAAGTACTTTCATTCCATTCAGGAATCATTTTATACTTTACTTCCTCCTCAATAAGTTCTCCTTTAATAAACAAACCGGAATTAGGCTCTTCAACATCTAAGTCAGCCAAAACAATTTTTTCTGTTTCGGCAAAAAGAGCGGTAAGATTTGTCGACAATGTTGTCTTGCCAGTACCGCCTTTTCCACTTGCAATAGCAATTTTCATTTTATTTTACAAGCTATTAATGATCACACAAATTCTGACCTGTTTGTAACTGATTATTCATATAATGCATAACTAACTCAGATGGAGAACCATCTTGAACACCCATATGAACTTCAATATTATTTTGAGCAAAAAGATCCTGCGCTTTTTGTCCCATACCTCCGGCAATAATTACGTGTACTCCATGATCGGCTAAGAACTTTGGATATACACCAGGCTGATGTACCGGTGGAGTAATGAATTCTTCTCTTACAACTTTATTGTCTTCTACATCAACAATGGCAAATTTTTCACAATGTCCAAAATGCGCTGTTAACTTTTCATTTAATGTTGGAATAGCAAATTTCTTTTTCATCTTCAATTATTTTTAACTATTTATTTTGATTTAACAATTCTTCTCTGATCATTGCATGACCACATTTAGGACATTTTAATGTAGTACATTTTACTCCCTGCTGATGTGCAACTTTTTCACCACATTTAGCACAAACACAACTCCCTCCAACACCTAAACCTCCACCATTATTCCTGCCTCTTCCACCGCCACTACCTAAACCTTTTCCATTACCTAAACCCTGACCTTTACCTAAATTTCTCATCTTTATTACTTTAATAATTATTTAAAAAATAAGACCATTAGCATAAAAACACAGAAACTAAACCAAAATATAACTATGATATTTTTATTGGCTAACGGCCTTATTTACAAACTATGGATTAACTTAGATTTTCTAATTTTTTTTCTAAAATTGACAATTGTTCTTTAAGCATGTTTACCTCATTCTCAATTGCTTCTTTGTTAGAAAAATTTTGAGTCTCCGAAAAAGTATAATTTCTTCCGAAACCTTGGTTAAAACCTCTCCCGAAGCCATTTCTCATTCCTCTTCCAAATCCAAAACCACTGATTAATTCAGGATTTGTACTTCCGACGCAATTCCCCATGCGTCGTCCTGTTAATGGACCTAAACCAACAGGTCCTGTTTGATTTCTTCCTGGCATAATTACCTCCCGTTTTTTTTATTTCCGTGACCACAACATTTACCATGTCCAAATCCTCCTGCGAGGTTCAATAAATTCTGAGAATGACAGGCAGGACACTCTGTAATTGGGTCACTAAATTTTGTTTTAAACATTTGTCCGCAACTTTGGCATTTTATAATATTATTCCTAAAATGTACATTTCCACCATCAATATTCAGCACCTTACCATTAATAATAAAATCTGCAATCTTAGCTCTGGCCTTTTCAATAAGCCTGCTAAAAGTGGGTCTTGATATTTCCATTTCTTCAGCAGCTTCTTCATGCGAAAGACCAATATGATCAGCTAATCTGAAAGCTTCATATTCGTCTAAATTCATTAGCACTTGTTCCAAAGAAACACCTCTTACACCAATAGGTTTAAAATCAGTAAATATTGGTGGTTCATGTACTATTCTATTATTTTTTGGTCTCGACATAAATATATAATTCTTTTATTCGGTGCAAATTTAATGAACATATGTTCATAATGCAAATTGTTTTACTTATTTTTGACGAAAAAATTGAAATGAATATTGAACAGCAAAAAAAAAATCTGAAACCAGGCAGGTTAAGGTAGTTTTTAAGAATCTAATAAATGATCATAACACCTTGTTTGGAGGAATTGCCTTACAATGGATGGATGAAGTTGCATACATTACAGCAACACGTTTTTGCAGAAAAAAGGTAGTTACTACATCTACAGGTAAAATTAGTTTTAAAAAACCAATTCCGTATGGAGCAATTGTAGAGATTATTGGTAAAATTGCTAAAATAGGTGCTGTAAAACTGGAAATAAACGTTCAGATCTTTACTGAAGAAAAATATACAGACTCAAGAGAAAAGGCAGTAGAAGGGAATTTCGTATTTGCTGCTGTTGACAATGATAACCAGCCAATAAAATTACTTGAAGATTAACCTTTATTAAAAAAGGAGCTATTAAAAATAACAGCTCCTTTAACCAAAATTTATTAACTTTTCTTAAAGCTAATAAGACGTTTATATATGGCTCCCAGAATCAGAAACACCCCTAAAACAATTATAATTAATGGTGCAACAGGAACATCAAGATTCCACGAAAAATAAAGACCAAAAGCAGAAACAACTGAACCTAAAATAAATCCAATTATTATTCTAGTTGTCCAATTCTTACTAAACATAGATGAGAAAGCTGCAGGTAAAATTAAAAAGGCAAAAACAGTTAGAATACCACTTATATTAACAGCCTCAATAATTATAACACCAAAGGTTAAGTAAAATAAAAAATCCCATAAAAAAGAATTCTTCATTTTATTTTCTTTATTCTGATAACTGTCAGATAATTGGATAAATTTCTTTCTAAATATAATATGAATTCCTCCAACCAAGGCTACTATAACAAACAGTTTAATAACCTGCGCCCACGAAACCCAAAGTATTGACCCTACTAACATATCATGAATATGAACATCTCCACCTGCAGCTTTATCTAAAATAATAACAGCCGCAGTTGTTGCAAAGGCATATGAAATCCCAATAATTGCTTCTAAAGGAATACTTATTTTTTTGTTTTTTAAAAACGAGAAAACCAGAGAAGAAACAGTAATAAATGATAATGCTAAAACATAAGCCAGTAAAGAATCTTCAGAATGTTCATGACCGTGTCCTTCATGTATAACATGTTCAATTACTGCTGCTATAGTTGCTCCAAAAGCAGCTATTTGAGCTAATGCAATATCAATAAAAATTATTTCACGTTTTAATACGTGAATCCCAAAATACACATTTATTAAAATCAATAATAAACATGCCATTAAGGGTGCGAGCATAAATTCTAAAATTGTCATAAAATTTATTCTTTAATATTTTGTACAAATTTTGATACCGATTTTCTTTCTAAAATCTTTTTAAATGCCTTAGCAAAAGCAGCTAAAAAAACAAAAGTACTTAACAGGCATACAATAGCTGGTCCGTTCGAAACATTATATTCATAAGAGATGTAAATCCCGATTATTGATCCTAAGATTCCAATTACCCAACTCCAAATAAAACGCTTTTTCCAGTTTGAAGTAAATAATCTAACAATAGCAGCAGGAGCAATTAATAAAATGAAAACCAGGAAAATTCCTTGTATGAAAACCGCCTTTACAATTACAAAACCAAAAGTTATATAAAAAAGCAACTCAAGAATTCTCTTGTTTTCTGCTCCTTTTTTATCCCTGATGTTTTCTGAGATTTCAATAAACTTTTTTGAGAAAAAAACATGAATTAAACCTACTAAAGCAACAAGTATTAAAGTAAATGTTACCTGTTTCCAGGTTACCCATAGTATATTACCAGTGATTGTTTTCGTTATATAATTTGATCCTCCAGAAATTCTTTCGGCCAGCAGCAATGCTAATCCCAGAGCAACACAATAAATTATACCAATGATTGCTTCCTGTGAAATTGCCATTTTTTTAGATTTCAAAACAGCAAACAAGGATATAACAACAATAGTAAATCCATATGATACAAACTGAACAGCAAACGATTCTTCGGCAAAGCCTAACAAAAGACCTGTCATAGTTCCTAATGCAGCAATTTGAGCAATTGCAATATCAATAAAAATAATACCCCGTGTTAAAATATGATTCCCAAAATAACTCAAGATTCCGGCCAGAATAACACAGGCTGCAATTGCCGGAGCAAGAAAAATTAAATTATCTATCATAAGTTCTTATTTAATGTTTTCTTTTACTTGCTTAATCCAATAATCTACAAGTTGAAAATTATAGTCAACACCCTCAATACTTTTTGTAAATAATGGAAGATATAAAGCTTTTATTCCTGTTTTAGATTCAATCATTTGAGGTGATTTCTTTTCGAAATAACTTGCCACAAGCATTAATTTGATATCTTGTTCTTTAATTAAATTAGTCATATACTGAACATGCTTTGCTGAAGGTGGAATACCTGGTTTTGGTTCGATATATCCAATAACATTTAATCCAAACACATCGACAAAATAAGCCCAGTTTTTATGGTAAGCAATTACATCCTTATTTCTAAATGGTAATGCTTCTTTTAACCAGCCTCCTAATAAATCAATCAATTTTATTCCTTCATGTTCATTTTCTAAAAATTCAAATAAAGTATGATTCAAAAGCATTTCAGTTAGCATTTCTCCACCAAAAATTTCAACTAATTGTTCGCCAAACAAGGCATTATCAACTTTTTTAATAAATTCATCTCTGTTTTTTTCATAAAATGCAGTATTTGCAGGATCAACTTTTTTTAACCCGATCGTAATGTTTTTTGCAATAACTTTCCAGTTTACCGGACTTGTTGTAATGTGAGGATTTCCCATTAAATGAACATCACCTTCAGTTCGATCTCCTTTTCCTACTTTTTGTAAAACCTTAACACCATCAGAAACACTGACAAAACCAATTGCTCCGTCAATAATGTTTTTATTACGAGCTTTATCAAGAAGTGTCGTTGACCATCCTTCAAGGTCCATCCCTGTAGTGATCCACATATCAGCTTTATTAAGTTGCATTGCATAACTTGGTTTTGGTGCAACAAAGTGAGGATCTTGTTTACCTGATGCTATATATTCAACATCAGCTTTATCTTTAGCAATTTGTTCTGCAATTGTTGCATAATCTGAAAAGGAACAAATAATTTTAATTTTACCATCACTCGCAAAAGAAACATTTGCCAAGATTAATAAAACAACTATTAACAAATTAGTTTTTTTCATATCCATAGTTTTAATTTTTTCTATTAATAAGCTTCGTGTTTATGTGGTCCCATTGCCCAAGAAACATGTAATGTAAATACATGATCGCTTGGTATTTTCCCTAAAGAACCCATCATATTATCAATATGTCTGTCGTTATATTGGTATTGAATTCTATAAAACACAAATTCGCTTTGCCAAAAATCAAGACAAACAGAATAATCCATTTCATATTCTGATTTATCGTAAGGTAGTTCTGTGTATCCTATTCGAGCTCCTAACCAAAATCTGGCATTTAGTTTATTTTGTATTGATGAATAAAAACCAAATGTTTCTACATCATTAAATTCAGCTTCATGATATCCATAAATAAATTCGGTTTTCCAGTCAAATGTTCTGTATTTTGCTCTTCCAACAGGAGCCCATTTATAATGTAATCCAAAGCTTCCTATATGTGAATTATGATTTTCTGTTTTATGATTTCGACCTCTTACTCCACTTAATGTAAATTCAAAATAACTATTATCATTAATATCGTAGTAATTTTTAAAATGGCCTACATACAATAAATTAACATCTCTTTCCGAAGTAAAAGAAATATCATTCCCTCCATTAACAACAGAAATATCAAAACTTGTAGCATCAGCCAAAATAGGTCTTGGCATCATTATATTTATAGCAAGTCCTGCACCACCAATTCCCGGTTCACCAAATTGATACATTAATGCTTTGGGTTTATCAAATTGTGGTAATGCATGTGGATGATATCTGTTAAGCAAACCATATTCAGGTTTAAAAATACCGGTCTTTAAGTTCATGTTTAAAGGCAAATTAATTAATTCCATATATCCTTCTTCAAGCGCGATTCCGTCTTGAGTTACACTTAAAAATGCTTTACCTCTTGTAAATGGATCAAGCGGAGCAACAAATCCCAGTTCCAGTTCTCTCATGAAAAAATTATTATTTCCATAAGAAAAATCACTGGCCTCATTAATTATCTCATTTTCAGCAGTACTATATGAAGTAAAAAAGTCGCCTCCGACACTTATATTAGGATTTAGTCCTTGTTGTTGTCTTATTCCGCTATGGAACTTTTTGGAAATATCGTCACTCTCTTTCTTTTCCTGAGAAGATAACTGCTTTGCTTTTGCCATCAAGGCTTCAAATTTGTCCTTTTTTTCTTTTGCAGTAATTTTTTGCTGCAACTCCTCTAATTGATTTTCAAGACTGTCTATTCTTGAGTTTAAATTTGGATCTTGTGCTTCTTGTGCGTTTATGTTTATATACTGAATAAAGAAAATCAGTACTAAAAATATTTTTAATTTCATCATGAATGATTTATTACTTATAAGTAGATTAAATAATCATTTTATTATTACAAAACTCAACACTTTACATTGATTTGCAATAATATACGCTAATTTTAAAACTTATAAGTTTGAGGGAGGACCTCTGTATTCCTGAAGTAAATAGTGATACGAATTATCAATTCTCTCCTGAAAAATTAATTTATATTCAGGATCTGATCTTTTTAAAAGCAATAATGATATAACTGCTGCAGTTACAATAAGCAATATCACATTTGATATAATATCATATAATATGAATTCCCCTTCTGTATGTGAATGTGAAGCAAATGGAGAATCTGAGCAATCTTCTGTTGTACTATATGGGTGAGCATGCGAAATTATAATCCCTGAATGTGTTTCATGAAGATGCCTATAATATACAGAATTAAAAAACAACCAACTAAGAGCAGGAAGCAATATTAATACAACTAATCTTCTATAATTATAACTGCTTTTCATTTTATCGGGTAATACAAGGTGGTGCAAATATAAAGATTCTAATTAAAAAGAAAACCTTTAAACCGATATTTTGACTATACAAAAAGGAGATGATTTAAATCATTATCCATATTCGCTAATTTTACGTAGTAAATCATAATTAACAATTTTAACCATCTTTCCCTCCATTGTAATTATTCCATCATCTTTAAATTTCTTTATCATTCGAATTACACTTTCTGTAGACATTCCGGTTAATTCAGCTAATTCTTTTCTGGATAAATTCATCTCAAAATCTCTTTCCTTAAATATTCTTTCTGATAAACATAACAATATATCGGCCAGTCGACCATATAGTTGCTTGTGAGTTATACAAAAAAATCTACCAAAAGTCTGAAGAGAATTTTCACATAATATATTAATAATGGAAGTAGCAAACTTTGCATTCTGGTTAATTACTTTTCTGAAGACATTGATGTCAATTAAACTGGCAGTAGAATCCGAATAAGTCATTGCAGAATACGGAAAAACAGTATTGTCTTCTGAAATTGATGTTAATCCGATAAGATTACCTGATGGAATTATCTTTAATATTAATGAATCATTTAAGCCTTCTAAATATACTTTAGCCAAGCCCTCCTTTAAATAAATAACATGAGGAGCAAAAGTTCCATGTTTACATATTACTTCTCCTTTCTTGTATCTAACATCAATTTGATTTTTATCAATTAACTCCTTTTCTTCTTCAGTTAACATATCGAAGCAAATACATTTAGCATTACTTACAGTGCAACTATTTAATGCTGAGAATCTTTCCATAATGTTTTCATTATTAGAGCTTAAGTTTACAAATATAATATTAAATCAGAAAAATAGCTGATTTAAATCAGTTTTCTTGCTATGCAATCTCATACATTATACTGGATGAACATCATTAAGGTTTTCTTTCCTTGTGTTAATTAATTAACAATCTTTATTCCCACGAAACAACACATAAAATTTACTGATATGGAAATTAAAGAAACATTAGATTGCAAAGGCCTTTCATGCCCAATGCCAATGATGAAATTGGCTAAAGCAATTAAAGGATTAAACTCAGGTGAAGTCTTAGAAATGTTAGGAACTGATCCTGGAACAAAATCAGATTTGCCTAAATGGTGCGAAAAAACTGGCAACACAATAGTAGAAGAAGGTGAAGCTGAAAGTGGAGTATTCCGATTTTTAATCCAAAAAAAATAGGAGGTAAAAATGGCTGATCAAAAAAAAGAGCCAGGAATACTCCGGGAATTATTTAATACCTTTTTTGCAAAGCACTGGCCCGTATGGGTTGGTGGTGTAACTCTGGGTTTGTTAAACATTTTATTGTTTGCAGTAAAAAGTCCATGGGGTGCCAGCGGAGGTATTAATAACTGGGGAGAAAATATTTTTAAACTTTTCGGTATTTCTGCTTTTGAAAATGCAACTCCTACAAGCACAAGCCTTTATGGTGTATTGTGTTTAGTACTTATTTTAGGATCTTTTGCAGGAGCTCTGTTCTCAAAAGAATTTGCATTACGAATTCCTCCAAAAGGAGAATTATTAAAAGGATTTATTGGTGGTGCTTTAATGGCAATTGGTGCTACTCTTGGATTAGGGTGTACGATTGGATCATTTTTTAGTGGCGTTCCTGCTTTATCAGGAGGCGCAATAATTTTCACTATTGGTCTATTTGCAGGAACTATTCTTGCACTTAAATACCTTCTTTGGGAGATGGAAAAATGGCCGGGAATGAGTACTGGAAAAAGCTACACTTTTCTTGCAGTTTCTAAAGATAAAGGAAAATGGCAAATATGGTTAGGATGGATTGTATCTATTGGAACATTTATTCTTGCTTATAAAGTTGCTGGTACAAATGGTGTATTATCATGGTTTATTATATCCGGATTATTAATGGGACTTATTTGTCAAAGATCTCGCTTTTGTATTGTTAAGGCATTTAGAGATCCGTTCATGACTGGTGAGAGCGATGGTTCTGTTGGTGTTATAGCAGGATTACTTATTACTCTTATTGGATTTACTGCAATCAAATATTTCGGAATAGGTGCTGGAGAGACTTCAATTCGTGCACGAGAAATGTCCTGGGTTTTTGGACAATTCTGGTTACGTGGACTTTTGGGTGGATTCATTTTTGGGTTAGGAATGACTGTTGCCGGAGGGTGTGCTGTTGGAACTCTCTGGAGAGTTGGCGAAGGACAAGTAAAGCTATGGATGGCGGCTTTAGGATTTTTATTAATCTCGCCTATTTCAAAGCATTATATAGTTCCTCCAATTGTTGATATGCTTCCTCATACAATGAAATTCAAGAATTATTTACCTGATTATTTCGGTTATGCCGGAGCATTCTTAATTGTGCTCTTGATAATACTCGCATGGTATGTATTTGTTAAATGGAACGAGCGTACTGGTAAATTCAGTGCTTTTTAAGCTGTAAATTAATTATTGAAACTTTAAAAATATGAAAAATATAAAATTCAATATATCGGTTTTAGCGCTGTTTACAATTATATTTTCTGCTTGTACAGCTATATACGAAGATGGTAAAGAACTGGCAAGTGTTGTTAAAACTGAAATTAATGAAATATCTGTTGATACATTAAAATCAATGATAGATAATGGAGAAGAATTCCTCTTACTGGATATTAGACAACCTGCTGAATACGAAGCAGGAAATATCCCAGGATCTTTTTCTATTCCTCGCGGTGAACTTGAATTTATTATTCTCGATGAATATTTCTGGGAAGAACAATTCATGTACACTCCTCTTAAAACTGACAAAATAATTGTGTATTGCAAAGTAGGAGGTCGAGGTGCTCTTGCTACAAAATCACTTAAAAAACTGGGATTCGAAAATGTATCTAATCTACAAGGAGGATGGAATGCATTTTCAGGAGGAAATCCGGTTACAGACAAACAACCAGAGTCAGGTGGTTGTGGTGGATAATAAAATTAATTACTAACCAAAATTTATATAACTATGAAAAAGTTTTTAAGATTCGCAATTTTATTATTAATTATTCCAGCATTTGTTTTAACATCTTGTAAAGATGATGACGATGATGCAACACCTGCAAGACAAACAGATGCGGAATTTCAACTACTAAAAGATCATTTAGTTGCTAGTAGTTTAGATTTAAATAATATTTTAGATGGCTGGATTACAACAGCTGATGTTATAGAACCTGCTCTTGATGATTATTATGTAATTGATATTAGATCTGAAGATGATTATGAAACTAATCACATAATTGGTGCTGTAAACTCTACTCTTGCTAATGTTTTAACGCAAGCTGCCAACGCAGAAACCGGACAAACTGTTATTGTTGTTTGTTATTCAGGACAAACTGCTGGACATGCTGTTGCTGCATTACGACTTAGTGGTTATCCAACAGCTAAAGTATTAAAGTGGGGAATGAGTGGATGGCATACAACTAAAGATTCATGGAGTAGTTCCTGCGCTACTATTTCAAGCGCAAACTGGACTGCTTCTCCAGGTTCTGTTGTTGAACATACAACTGAATATGACGATCCTGATCTTACTGAAACTGGTGATGGTGCTGCTATTCTTGCGGCAAGAGTTACTTCTTTATTGAGTGGAAGTTTAAGAGGTGTAAAAGGTGCAGATGTATTAGCTGCTCCGGGATCATATATGATTAATAATTACTGGGCTGCTGAAGATGTTGCTACTTATGGTAATATCTCAGGTGCATACAGAATTAATCCTTTAACATTAGCCGGTGAAGAGTATAAGTATTTAGATTCTTCAAAAGATATTGTAACTTATTGCTGGACAGGTCAAACATCTTCAGTAATAACTGCTTATTTATATGTTTTAGGATATAATTCTCACAGTTTAAAAAATGGTTCAAACAGCATGATTTATGATGATCTTACTTCACATAAGTGGAATGCAGATGTAATAACTGATTTACCTATGAAATCTGAATTACCTTAAGAATAATAACATTGATTGAGCAGCAATAATGCTGCTCAATTTTTCTCTTTTTATAATGATTTTAAACCAATTAAAATGATGAAAAAATCAATTTCGATATTATCCTTCTCAATCCTGATTATATTAACATCGGTAAATATGATTTCGGCACAAGGATGCATGGAAGCATCATCTGATGAGGGAGTTAGTATTGTTGGTTATATTCAGCCTCAGTGGGAATATTACCAAACAACTGATGGTCACGACGCTAACAGTTTTACTTTTAATCGTGCCAGATTAGCTGCTGTAGGAAATATTCCTTATGATGTAAGTTATTTCTTTATGATCGATTTCTCTAAATTCAAAGCTGGTTCTCCATGGCTTTTAGATGCATTCGTTTCATATTCTCGTTTCGAATGGGCTAAGGTTTCATTCGGACAATTTAAATCACCAATAAGTTTAGAACAAAATACACCTTGTCAGGCGTTACACACAATATACCGTTCTAAAGTTGTTGATGAATTAGCCGGGCCACAACGCGATATGGGTGCAATGTTATTTGGCGGAACTGCAGATTCTCAACTTCATTACTACTTAGCAATAATGAATGATTACGATAAAGGATTCGAAGATGAAAATATTGCAAAAAGCTTAAAGGGAAGAGTAACATATTCTCCGCTTGAGTTTCTTCAAATTGGAGGAAGTTTTGCTTATGGTAAAACAGGAGTTAACGAAGACAACGTAAAAACACGTGCAGGAGGAGAAATTCAATTAAGTTTTAATAATTTCTTATTTCAGGGAGAATACTTATGGGCAGATGATACCGGAGATTATACTACAGGTGGTGGTTGCGACGGAACTCCTATCGAATTTCATACTGGTGGTGTAACACGCTGTGGTTTCTTTGCTCAGGCAATGTATAAAACAGCATGGAATTTACAACCAGTATTTAAGTTTGAAAACTACGACTCTGATGCTTCTATAGATAACAATAGCGAAACCATAATGACTTATGGTGTAAACTATTTCTTAAACGACTGGACAAGAGTTCAGCTAAATTACAGATACAAAGCTGAACAAGGAACAGAAATTCCTAACGATCAGGTTGTATTACAAGTTCAGGTTAGATTTTAATAAAAAAGAAAATTATGAAATTAAAGAATATAATATTTAGCGTTTTATTATTAATCATTTTTGTAAATGTTTCATTTGCTCAGGATTTAATTTCTGCTGCTGAAGCCAAAAAACTGGCAAATAGTAAAACAACCGTTCTTGTTTCTACAAGAACCGCTGCTGATTATGCAAAAGTACATATTAGAAATGCTGTTAACGTTAGCATTGATGCTTTAGCAAGCACTACAGATCCTAAAGGAATACTTAAATCTCCTGCTGAACTGGTAACAATTTTAGGAGAAAAAGGAATTATTCCAACTAAAAAAATTATCATTTATGATACAGGTTCAAATAAAGGTGCAGGTAGATTATACTGGATTCTTAAGTATTTAGGATTTAACGATGTTAAAGTTCTTGATGGTCATATGCAAGGATGGAGAACAGTAAGAGGTCCTGTTACAAATGCTGCAACAAAAGCAACTACTGTAACATTTACACCTAAAGTAAATTCAAAAATCTTTGCTGATAAAGCTTATGTAAAATCAAAAATAAGTTCTGCTGTAGTTGTTGATGTAAGAGATGACACTGAATGGGGAGAAGGACACATAAACGGAGCAAAACATTTTGAATACAAGAAAGTACTTGCTGATGGTGGAAAACTTAAGTCAAAAGCTGAATTAGAAGCATTATTTAATGGTGCTGGCATTACAAAAAATAAAGAAATTATTCTTTACTGTGCAACAAGTGTAAGAGCTGGTATTATTTATTTGGCATTAACTTCAGTTCTTGAATATCCAAATGTAAAAGTTTACGATGGTGCATATAATGAATGGAAACTAAATTAAACTAATTATGAAATTCATAAAATTTATTGTTCCTGTTTTATTATCTGTTACACTTCTTTTTAGTTGTGTTAAGAAAGATAATACAGTTTATGAAAGCACTGATGATATGGTTACTGCTGCAAAAGCAGAAATTAATACCATAAGCATGGAAGAAGTAAAAGCTTTAATCGATAATCATACAGAAATACAAATTGTTGATTGCCGTGAAGATTATGATTTCATGCTGGGGCATATTTCTGGTTCAATTCATATTCCAAGAGGTCTTCTTGAATTTTCAGGAAAAATATCTAACAGACGAATTAAAACGTTGATAATTGGTAATGAAATGGGTAGTGGTGCTTTAGCTGTTCAATCATTAGAATTATTAAAATACTCTGATTGTTATATGCTTGATTTTAGTTGGTTCGATTGGGAAACAGCTTACCCTGAATTAGTTGAACAAGGTATGGGCGAAGCAGTTGCT
>DAOWGM010000083.1 GCA_030637515.1 Bacteroidales bacterium | reverse complement strand
TCTTTTTTTGATGCTCCAAACCAAAAATCATCTGCTTGCAGAGTAGAATTTTCACACATAATAATAGCCTTTTCGACAGCATGCTGTAATTCTCTTATATTACCCGGCCAATTATATTTATTAAGTTTTTCTATAACTGATTTATCTATTCTTAGCTCCTTACTTTCATATTTCCTTTCGTATAAGTTTTTAAAATAATTAGTCAATACTTGCACATCTCCAATTCGATCTCTTAAAGGTGGCACATCTATTTGAATTGTATTAATTCTATATAATAAATCTTCCCGAAACTCCTCCTCTGAAACCATATCATGTAATGATTTATTGGTAGCACATATTAAACGAATATCAATTGGAATTTTATAATTAGCTCCTAATCTACTAATCTCTCTATTTTGCAATACATTTAGCAGTTTTGACTGAGCAGAAAAAGATAAATTCCCGATTTCGTCTAAAAATAGTGTTCCGCCTGAAGCAACTTCAATTCTTCCAGGCTTATCGTGTTTAGCATCTGTAAATGCACCCTTTACATATCCAAATAACTCACTTTCGAATAAAGAATCAGGCAAAGCAGAAACATCCAGATTTACAAAAACTTCGCCTGATCTCAATGATTTTTTATGAATCTCACGAGCAACAAGCTCCTTACCTGTCCCGTTCTCTCCTAAGATTAAAACGTTAGCATCTGTTTTTGCCACTTTACAAATTGTCTTAAAAACTTGTTGAATTTGCTCCGATTCTCCTACAATATCAGGGAATTGTTGCGAAATATTTTCACTAAGATGTCGTTGTTTTAGTTTCAATTTGTCAATATCGTATTTTGATTTTCGAAGTTTATATGAATTCTCAATTGTAGTTATAAACTTTTCATCGTCCCATGGTTTCTGAATAAAATCAGTTCCTCCTTCACGTATTGCCTTAACTGCAAGATCCATATCGCCATATGCTGTTATAAAAACAATAATTGCATCAGAGTCTATCTTTAGGATCTCATTCATCCAGTAAATTCCTTCATTCCCGGAACTAATACCAGCATTAAAATTCATATCCAGAATTATAACGTCAAATAACTCTCTTTCTAAAACAGAAGATAACAAGTTTAGTTTTTTGATAGTTTCAATTTTTTCAAAATATCCATAAAGCAACATTTCAACTGCAATCAGTACTTCTTCATTATCGTCAACAACTAATATTTTACCTTTTTTATTCATAACTGGATATTATAGAATAAATCAAAGCTACAAATATTTGTGTAAATTTTACACACACAATGGAAGTTTTTACACACTACTCTATTTATCTAAAATATAACGTACTGATTATCAGTCTTTTTACTAAATGGCATATGTATTGACTTATAGTCAGAAAGAATTAATAAATTTAACATATCATGATTAAGAATTATTTTATAATTGCCATACGAAATTTGATTAGACAAAAAGGTTTTTTTATCATAAATCTTCTAGGTTTAACAATTGGATTAACCGCTTGTCTTTTAATAAGCTTTTATGTTATTGATGATTTAAGTTTTGATAAATTTCACAAAAAAGGAGATAGGATTTATCGTGTAGGATATCAGTTTAAAGATCCAAGTGGAGAAGTTTATAAAAATGTAATTACCGAATATAAACTCAAAGAAGCATTTGAAAATTACTTTACCCAGATTGAAACTTTTGTTAGAATTAGCCAACCGAGAACATTTTTCATAAAATTCGGAAAAACAGAATTTTATGAAAAAGACGTTTCCTTAGTTGAAAAAGATTTTTTTGATGTTTTTACTTATGAATGGATCATGGGCGATAAAAATACAGCACTAAATGAACCATTTACAATTGTCATTACTGAAACTATCTCAAAGAAATACTTTGGAGATTCAATTCCCTTAGGTAAAACCCTTGAACTTCCTACTTATCAAGAAAATGTACAATTAAAAGTTACCGGAGTAATTAAAGATATGCCGCGAAACGCTCATTTTAATCTCAACATAATGGTGTCAATGGAAACAGCTCCTTATATCTATTCCGATATGATGCTAAATAATTGGGGTGAAATGACAGGTTATAGTTATATTCTTTTACCTGAAAACACACCCATTGAATCGCTAAAAAGCATTTCAAAAGATTATATACTACAAACATTTGGTGAAGGAAATGCATTAACAGAATCTGACTTGCTATTTCAGGCATTATACGATATTCATTTACATTCTAATACAAGATTTGAAATTAAAGCAAATGGCAGCTACAAAAATGTAATCATTTTCTCAATAATAGCTCTATTTATTTTATTAATAGCTACTATCAACTATATGAACTTAGCTACTGCCCGTTCCACTAAAAGAGCTCTCGAAGTTGGCATGCGTAAAATTCTTGGGGCTAAAAAAAGAAATCTGGTTTCTCAGTTTTTAGGTGAATCAATAATAATAAGTTTTATTGCAACATGGTTAGCAATAGCTTTATCAGATATATTAATGCCTTATTTTAATCAAATTGCTGATAAAGAAATAGCAATAAATTGGATGAATAATCTTTGGATTATTTTATTAACGCTTATGTTTTCTGTTCTTATCGGAATAATCGCCGGAAGTTATCCTGCTTTCTTTCTGAGCTCCTTTAAACCATTAAAAGTTCTTAAAGAGAAAACAAAAGTATCCTCATCAAATTCATTTTTACGAAAAGGTTTAATAGTATCGCAGTTTGCTGTATCATCAGTTTTAATAATTTGTACACTAATCGTGTTTATTCAATGGAAGTACATGCAAAATAAACCCTTAGGTATAGATCCTACAAACATTGTCAATGTACGAAATCCAAGAACAGAAAATTACGAGGCATTTAAACAAGAACTACTTAAAAATCCAAAAATAGAACATGTTACTGCATCTAACAAAAAGCCTACACAAAGACTTGGCAGTAATCTTTCCTATGTAGCAGAAGGCGTACCAGACGAAGATAAAAGCATAAAAATTATTACTGTAGATTACGATTTCTTCGAAACTCTTGATAATAAAATAATACAAGGAAGAAGCTTTTCAAAGGAAATGAGCGAAGACGAGAATTCAACATTTATTATTAATGAAGCAGCAATGAAAGAATTTGGATGGGACGATGCTATAGGAAAAACATTTGAAACATATACCATCGATCCTGAAGCAAATAATTGGAAAAAAAGAAAAGGAACTATTATTGGTGTTGCGGAAGACTTTCATTTTGAATCGACACATAACAAAATTGCTCCGGCTGTATATTTTATCGATGCAAACTGGAGATTTTGGGTTTCTATTAAAATCAGCTCATCTAACATTCCTGAAACCATGAATTTCATTAAGAAAACCTGGGATAATTTAGATGTTGATGTACGTTATGAGCCTTCTTTCTATAAAGAAAATCTTGATGCATTGTATAGAGCAGAAAAAAGATTTTTTATACTATTTATTATTTTCTCCAGCTTGGCAATTTCTATAGCATGTTTAGGCATATTCGGATTAGCATCATTTACTGCAGAACAAAAAACGAAAGAAATTGGAATTAGGAAAGTAATGGGAGCCTCAGTAACAACAATAATAAAGTTAATAAATAAGGAATTTATAAAACTAGTTTTAGTTTC
>DAOWGM010000022.1 GCA_030637515.1 Bacteroidales bacterium | reverse complement strand
GTTAACTGTCCTCCCGGCTCAAGGCCTTCATATAAAACAGGGCTTAAATTTGCTCTTGCAGCGTAAATTGCAGCAGTATAACCTGCAGGTCCTGAACCAATAATCAAACATTTTACCTTTTCTATTTCTGAATCTAACTTATTCTGGCTTTTTTCATTCTCCAGATTGTCAAGTGATTTAAATAATGCCATTTTTCTATATTTTTAATTTATTGATTTATTTATCGTAACTAATTATATAAATATCTATATTAGTAATTTTATTTTCAAACAATAAATATACCATATTTTAATTTAAAATAAATTTTGCATATTAAGAATTGATAAGTATTTTTACACCTCATTACGGGATGTAGCTCAGCCAGGTTTAGAGTACGCGTCTGGGGGGCGTGGGGTCGGAAGTTCGAATCTTCTCATCCCGACTAAAGTCACAAAATATTTTGTGACTTTTTTTATGTCTAATTGTCAGTGTTGGTTTGTCATTATTATTCGTATTTTTATGCCTCCAAACTTTTAAATATTACGAAATCATGAAAAATCTTTTTCTAATTATCATAGTAAGCATTATATCTATTTCAATATATGCTCAGGATAACAATGCTACTATTATGTTTTATAATGTTGAAAATCTATTTGATACAATTGATGATCCATTAATAACAGATGAGGAATTTACTCCTGAAGGCAAAAAACAATGGACTACAGAAAGATATCAAAAGAAACTAAATGATATTGCAAAAGTAATTAGTTCTGTTAATGAAAATGAACTTCCCGTTATTGCAGGGCTTTGCGAAATTGAAAATCGTACAGTTCTTCATGATTTAATTAAAACTGAAGCATTAAAATCAATTAATTATAAAATTGTACATGAAGATAGTCCTGATTCAAGAGGAATTGATGTTGGACTTATTTATAATTCTGATGAATTTACTTATTTATCACATAAAACAATTCCCATAAATACTAGTTCTAAATATAAAGTAAGAGATATATTATATGCCAAAGGTATTCTGTATGGAGAAGATACAATTCATATATTTGTTAATCACTGGAAATCAAGAAGTGGCGGGCAACAGGAAACAGAACCTCAGAGAATTAAATGTGCAGAAACTCTTAGAAAAGAAGTTGATTTAATATTAGAATCAAACAAGAATGCAAAAATTCTTATTATGGGTGATCTTAACGATGGACCAAAAAACACTAGTATTTTTGAATCTCTGAATGCAAACAACTCTAATTATGAAGGTTCATTATTCAACATAATGCTTGAATTATCCGAAACCGGAAAAGGAACACACAGTTACCGTGGAAATTGGGATATGCTTGACAATTTAATTGTATCTAATCATTTCTTAAATGATAAAAATGGTTTTGTGGTAGATGGTAAAACCGGACATGTTTTCTCTGCAGATTGGATAACATATGAAAATAAAAACGGAGTAAAAAGCCCAAGCAGAACCTATGGTGGTCCAAACTATTATGGTGGTTATAGCGACCATTATCCTATATATTTAATTCTTAAGAAGAATTAGTTTTTATGAAATTCAAATTATCATCAGAATATATTCCTACCGGAGACCAGCCAGAAGCAATTAAGCAGCTTTCTGAAGGTGTAAGCAGAGGTGATAAATTTCAAACATTATTAGGAGTTACAGGTTCAGGAAAAACTTTTACAGTTGCCAATGTAATTGAAAAAGTTCAAAAGCCAACCTTGGTATTGAGTCATAACAAAACATTAGCAGCTCAATTATATGGAGAGTTTAAACAGTTTTTTCCTGAAAACGCGGTAGAATATTTTGTTTCATATTATGATTATTACCAACCTGAGGCGTATCTTCCAGTTACTGACACATATATTGAAAAGGATTTATCAATTAACGAGGAAATTGAGAAACTCAGGCTGAGTACTACTTCTTCACTACTTTCAGGCAGAAGAGATGTTATTGTTGTTTCATCCGTTTCTTGTATTTATGGAATTGGAAACCCTGAAGATTTTCACAGTAATACAATTACAATAAAAACCGGGCAAACAATTGACAGGAATCAGTTTTTAAGATATCTGGTTGAAAGTTTGTATTCCCGAACTGAGATTGAATTCAAACCCGGCACTTTCAAAGTTAAAGGTGACACAATCGATATCCACCTCGCATATAGCGACTTAGCTTACAGGGTTGTATTTTGGGGAGATGAAATTGAAGAGATTGAATCTTTTGATCCAATCAACAATACAACTATTGAAAAATTAGAGTCCGGAATAATATATCCGGCTAATATTTTTGTTACTACAAAAGATCGCATGCATAGTGCGATACATCAAATTCAAGATGATTTATTTAATCAAATTGAATATTTTAATTCTGTTGGAAAGAAATTTGAAGCAAAACGTGTTAAAGACAGAGTTGAGTATGATTTAGAGATGATAAAAGAATTAGGTTATTGCTCAGGAATAGAGAATTATTCTCGCTATTTTGACGGAAGAAAACCTGGAACCAGACCGTTCTGTTTACTTGATTATTTTCCCGATGATTTCCTTACTGTAGTTGATGAAAGTCATGTTACCCTGCCACAGGTAAGAGCAATGTACGGTGGTGATCGATCTCGAAAGTTAAATCTTGTTGAATATGGTTTCCGATTACCTGCAGCAATTGATAACAGACCTTTAAAATTTGAAGAATTCGAAGACTTAACAAATCAACTGATGTATGTTAGTGCCACTCCAGCAGATTATGAAATAGAGAAGTGTGAAGGAGTTATTGTTGAGCAAGTTATACGACCTACAGGATTGCTTGATCCAGAGATTGAAGTACGTCCTTCATTAAATCAAATTGATGATTTAATAGAAGAAATAAACCTGAGAACTGAAAAGAATCAGAGAGTTCTTGTTACTACTTTAACTAAAAGAATGGCTGAAGAATTAACGAAATATTTAACTCGTTTTGAGATAAAGTGTCGTTACATTCATTCAGATGTAGACACCTTGGATCGGGTTGAAATAATGGACCAATTGCGTGATGGAACTTTTGATGTGTTAATCGGTATAAATTTATTACGCGAAGGATTGGATTTACCTGAAGTAGCACTTGTAGCTATACTTGATGCTGATAAAGAAGGGTTCTTAAGATCATCCAGAGCTTTAACACAAACTTCAGGTAGAGCAGCCCGGAATATTGATGGGAAAGTTATTATGTATGCTGACAAGATTACAAGATCTATGAAGCAAACCATTGATGAAACCACTAAACGAAGAGAAAAACAACTTGCTTATAATGAGAAAAACGGAATAACACCGCAACAAATTATAAAAGCTTTTGGCACTACAATGAAAAACTTTCAAAACAAAGGGCGAAAAGGGAAAATATATGCTGAACCAGATGGTTTAGATATTGCTGCAGATCCAATTGTAAAATATATGGATAAGATGGCATTAGAAAAAGCAATTGAAAAAACTAAGTTATCTATGGAGAAGGCTGCAAAAGAATTAAATTTTCAGGAAGCCGCGCGATTACGTGACGAGATGTTCGCTTTACAAGAACTCTTAAAAACGAAATAAAAAAAGCCATCTAAAAAGATGGCTTTATATTTTAAAAAGAAATTATCCCAGATAAGTTTTCAACAATCTACTTCTTGAAGTATGTCTTAATCTTCTAATAGCTTTTTCTTTAATCTGGCGTACTCTTTCTCTGGTTAAACCAAAATTATCACCAATTTCTTCTAATGTCATCTCTGAAACTCCAATACCAAAGAAATATTTAACAATATCTCTCTCCCTTTCTGTTAATGTGGCTAATGACCTGTCAATTTCACGAATTAAAGATTCGTTAATTAAACTAGTATCTGCCTTTGGAGCATCATTATTCTCAAGAACGTCAAGCAAACTGCTGTCTTCTCCAGATGCAAATGGAGCATCCATTGACACATGCCTACCGGAAACTCTCATTGTATCTACCACCTTATCCTTAGGCAATTCCAGTTTATCGGCTAATTCGTCGGGCGAAGGAGTTCTTTCATTCTCTTGTTCAAATTTAGAAAATGCTTTATTTATTTTATTTAAGGAACCAACCTGATTTAATGGTAAACGAACTATTCTTGATTGTTCAGCCAAAGCCTGCAATATAGATTGTCGAATCCACCAAACCGCGTAAGAAATAAATTTAAACCCACGTGTTTCGTCAAATTTTTCGGCTGCTTTTATCAAGCCCAAATTACCTTCATTAATTAAGTCAGGCAACGTAAGCCCTTGATTTTGATATTGTTTTGCAACTGACACCACAAAGCGCAGGTTTGCTTTTGTAAGTTTTTCTAAAGCCAGCCTGTCTCCTTTTCTAATTCTTTGTGCTAATTCAACTTCTTCTTCAACAGTAATTAGTCCTTCTCGACCAATTTCCTGTAAATACTTATCTAAAGAAGCACTTTCTCTGTTGGTAATCGATTTTGTAATTTTTAGCTGTCTCATTGACTATAAAAGATTTCTCAAAGTTAACTTTACTCAAAATGCGATATATGCAAATTTACAGTAAAAAACACCAAAAATCTATGCGGTAATATAAAACCATGCTTTTTATTCCAATTTTATCTGATATACATACATATATCTTCCTTCGGGATACAATCCTTTCAATTCAACAATAGCTCCCTCATTTTCTTTACTAAGGATCTTTTTTAGATCATCGACATTAACGACTTTTTGGCCTTGCATTTTAAGTATTATAAATCCCTCCTTAATACCAGACTTTCTTAAAGCTCCTTTTTTAATTCCGGTGATTTTAACACCATAATTAATATCCAGCCTTCGTTTGTCAATATTATCTACTTGCTGAACTGACGCACCCAAAATGGAAAAGAACTCATCGGTTTTCACAATTTTCGTGTTTCCAAGCATATTACGTAAAAGCACCTCAAATTGTTTCTTTTTATTATCCCTTTTAACAGTAATGTAAATAATTTCTCCAGGTCTGTAATTCCCCATTTGTTCTGTTAATTCAGCAACACTATTTGTTTTTGCTTTATTAACTTCAACTATCACATCACCTTGTTTCAATCCAGCCTCCTGCGCAGCGCCACCATCGTTTACGTCAGATACAAGTACTCCTTCAATTTTATCGAGATTATATTTTTTAGCAGTTTCGCTGTTAACATCTTGAATATTTATGCCAAGAACAGCTCTCTGTACTTCACCAAATTTAATGATATCTGCAACTACCTTTTTTACTAAATTAATAGGTATTGCAAACGAATAACCCGAATAAGATCCTGATGGAGATAGAATAGCTGAATTTATTCCTACTAATTCGCCTCTTAAATTTACGAGTGCTCCTCCGCTATTCCCTTTATTTACAGCTGCATCGGTTTGAATATATGATTCAATAGGATAATTACTTTTATTGTCGAGGATATTAATATTTCTGGCTTTTGCACTTACGATCCCTGCTGTTACTGTTGAAGTCAAATTAAAAGGATTTCCAACTGCTAACACCCATTCTCCTACTTTTAAAACATCCGAATTACCATAAGAAATAAAAGGAAGTTCTGTTGATTTAACTTTCAACAAAGCAAGATCAGTACCCGGATCAGCACCAACAAGTTTTGCTGTAAATGTTCGCTTATCATTCAAAACAACCTGTATTTCATCAGAATTCTCAATTACATGATTATTAGTAACTATATATCCATCCTCTGAAATAATTACACCAGATCCAAAAGATACGGCAGGTTGATTATTCCTTTCTCCAAACAACCATTCGTAAAATGAATTATTATAAGAATCGTTGTTTTCCAGATTATATTTAGAAGTTACATGAACTACAGCGTGAATACTGTTTTCAGCGGCAACAGTAAAATCGTTAATTTCACCCTTTGCAACATTTCCCTGATAGAAATTGACGAGATTAGAATCCTCTAATAAATCAAGCGCCTTCCGTTTTTGAGTTTCTGAATCAGGTCTTTTAATTTTTTCCTGAAAATAGTTTGTATAAATAATAACTGTTAATAATGCGGATAAACCAGCAATAAGAATATTCCCTATAAACGTTTTGGTTTTCATAACACTATTTGGTTTTAATTAATTATTTTAATGTACTTATTGCTCAAAATTAATGACTTTAAATTCAAAATATCTCAGTTTAACATTATTTAACAAGCAATTATCAAATGTACATTTTAAATATTTTATTTATAAGTTTACAAAAAAATACAACATGACAATTAATTTCTTTAAATATCAGGGTACTGGAAATGACTTTATAATTATTGATAACAGAGAAAAGAAAATATCACTAAACAAACTTCATATCAAGTATTTATGCGATAGAAGATTTGGCATTGGCGCAGATGGTTTAATGCTTTTAGAAAATCACGCTAATTTGGATTTTAATATGGTATATTATAATTCTGATGGGAATGAAAGTTCCATGTGTGGTAATGGAGGTAGATGTATTGTTGATTTTGCTAAAAATCTTGGGGTTTTCGCCAAAGAAACCATTTTCAGTGCAATTGATGGAATACACAAAGCTAAAATTAATGAAGATGATTCTATTTCACTTAAAATGCAAAATGTTACAAACGTAAATAAAGTTAACTCAAACTTTTTCTTAAATACAGGATCCCCTCATTATGTCACCTTCAAAGAGAAAGTTAAAGAAATTGATGTGTACAATCGTGGTAAGGAAATAAGATATAGTAAAGAGTTTTCTCCTGATGGAACCAACGTTAATTTCGTTGAGATTCAAGAGGATAAGATCTTTGTAAGAACTTATGAAAGAGGAGTTGAAAACGAAACATTATCATGCGGAACAGGAGTTACAGCTGCGGCTATAAGCGCATCTCTTTATTCAAAATCTAATAATAATTCTTATGACATTCTTACAATTGGAGGAAACTTACACATTTCATTTACTAAAAAAGATAAAAATACTTTCAGAAATATCTGGTTAACTGGACCTGCAACACAAGTATTCGAAGGTGAAATTGAGATTTAAACTTTAAAAAAAATCTGGTCTAATCACAATAGAAAAATTATTTCAATCATGAAAAAATTAATACAATGTTCCATTTTAGCTTTTATCTGTTTTTTTAGCTTAAATACATTTGGGCAAAACGATGAAAACAGTAAAGCAGTTATCGAAAAATTAAATGATCAACTTGAATATCTTAATCATAGATTAGATAGATTAGAAAAAATTTCTGATGATATTCTATGGTATAATAAAGTTGGCGATGTAGCTTTTATTGATAAGGTTTATATTTATGGTCCTCCAAAATGGAAAGAAGAAAATCCAACAGCTCAAGGTGCTGGAAATCCTGTTAAATTCTGGAGCTATACTTTTATCCCTAAGGATATTGATCCTTCAAAAAAGTATCCGCTAATTGTATTGCCTCATGGTGGAGTACACGCTGATTTTACTACTTATTATGCACATATTATTCGCGAGCTAATGGCACAGCAATATATAGTAGTTGCAGCAGAATATCGCGGGAGTACCGGGTATGGCAAAGGACACTATGAAAAGATCGATTACGGAGGACTTGAAACAGAAGATGTTGATGCAAGTCGTCAGTTTATGATTGATAATTATGAAATAGTTGACAAAAATAGAGTTGGAATTATTGGTTGGAGTCATGGCGGATTAATTTCGCTTATGAACATATTTGATCATCCTGAAAATTACAAAGTTGCCTTTGCAGGCGTTCCTGTTAGCGATTTAATTGCACGCATGGGATATCAGACTCAGGATTACCGCGATTTATATTCGGCAGATTATCATATTGGAAAAACAGCTTTTGAGGATGTAAACGAATACAAAAGAAGATCACCTGCTTGGAATACGCATAAATACACGGGAACTCCACTCCTAATTCATACCAATACAATTGATAATGATGTTAATGTTCTTGAAGTTGAACATTTAATTAAATCATTAAAAGCTGAAGGAAAGAATTTTGATTATGAAATTTTTCAAGCTGTACCAGGTGGGCATTCATTTGATAGAATGGATACAAAACATGCCCGAGAAGTTCGAGTTAAAATCTACAAATTTCTTGATCAGTATTTAAATTCTCCTAAGAAAATTAAAACAGTAAGAGATTTAGAAAAAGCAGCATACAAGTACAATTAATTTATTGTATTACAGATATTTATTACAAAAACATATTTGCTAATATAATTCCGATAATAAAACAAAAATGGCGATATAAATATCGCCATTTTTTATGCTTTATATTTTCTTACACATCAATTCTCGCATACTTAGCATGCTTCTCAATAAATTCTCTACGAGGTGGTACTTCATCACCCATAAGCATTGAGAATATATGATCAGCTTCTGCTGCACTATCAATTGTAATTTGTCGTAGTTTTCTCTCACCCGGATCCATTGTTGTATCCCAAAGTTGAGATGCATTCATTTCTCCAAGACCTTTATATCTTTGGATAGACACAGAACCATCTTTTCCTTTTCCAAGTTCTTCTACTCTTGCATTTCTCTCCTCATCTGACCAACAGTAATACTGTGTTTTTCCTTTTTTAACAAGGTATAAAGGTGGTGTAGCAATATATAAATAACCACGATTAACTAGTTCTGTCATATAACGGAAAAAGAAAGTCATAATTAAAGTTTCAATATGGCTACCATCTACATCCGCGTCACACATGATAACAACTTTATGATAACGCAGTTTTGTAAGATTTAGCTCTTTACTATCCTCCTCAGTTCCTATTGAAACACCTAAAGCTGTGAAAATATTCTTTATTTCTTCGTTTTCAAATATCTTATAAGGCATTGCCTTTTCAACATTCAATATTTTACCACGTAGTGGCATAATAGCTTGAAATTTCCTGTCACGTCCTGCTTTTGCTGTTCCTCCCGCAGAATCTCCCTCGACAAGAAATAATTCACATTTTTCAGGATCTCTGTCTGAACAATCAGATAATTTACCTGGTAATCCAGATCCTGAAAGTACGTTCTTTCTTTGGACAAGCTCTCTTGCTTTTCGTGCAGCATGACGAGCAGTTGCTGCCAATATCACTTTCTGAACAATAATTCTTGCGTCTTTTGGATTCTCTTCCAAGTAATTACTAAGTGACATACTCACGGCCTGATCAACAGCACCCATCACTTCAGTATTTCCAAGTTTGGTTTTAGTCTGTCCTTCAAATTGAGGCTCCTGAACTTTTACAGAAATTACAGCTGTTAAACCTTCACGAAAATCATCTCCACTAATATCAAATTTAAGTTTAGAAAGCATTCCTGATTTCTCAGCATAACTTTTTAAAGTCCTTGTTAATCCACGACGGAATCCAGATAAATGAGTTCCACCTTCAATCGTGTTGATATTATTTACATAAGAATGAATATTCTCTGAAAATGATGTGTTATAACGTAATGCTATTTCAACAGGGACATCATTTTTTTCTGTATCTAAGTGAATAGTATCAGCAATTAATTTCTCTCGTGAAGCATCAAGGAAAGCTACAAATTCCTTTAAACCTTCTTCTGAATGATAAGAATCACTGCGATATTTTTTAGAATCACCGTCTCCATTTCCATTCTCCTCAAATTCTCTTTTGTCTACAATCGATAAATTTATTCCTTTATTTAAAAAGGCTAATTCGCGTAATCTGGTGGCAAGTACTTCATACCTGTATTCTTTAACAATAAAAATTGAGTTATCAGGTAAAAAAGTAACAATAGTTCCTGTTTTGTCAGTATCGCCAATAACCTTAATATCTCCTGTAGGTTTTCCTATTTCGTATTCTTGAACATATATTTTACCATCACGATGAACTTCGGCACGCAAATGTTTAGATAATGCATTAACACAAGAAACACCAACACCGTGTAATCCACCAGAAACTTTGTATGAGTCTTTATCGAATTTACCCCCAGCATGAAGAACTGTCATAACAACTTCTAAAGCTGATTTTCCTTCTTTTTCGTGAAGATCAACAGGTATACCACGACCATCATCAGTAACAGTTACTGAATTATCTTCGTTAATAATTACGTCAATATTTTTACAATGTCCTGCAAGTGCTTCATCAATTGAATTATCAACTACTTCGTATACTAAATGGTGAAGTCCTTTTTCACTTATATCTCCAATATACATTGCAGGTCTTTTACGAACCGCTTCTAATCCCTCCAGAACCTGAATACTATCAGCTGAATAGTTTCCGTTTGCCTTGCTCTTACCGTTCCCTTTTAATTCTTCGTTTTTCAGATCACTCATCGTTTTCCTATTTATTTAATATTTCTTAAATCTAAACAATACTTAAGTAATTCCAGGTTAAAAATCACTTGGTTTCAAAATCTATTTTAGAATACTTTTTAAATGGATTTTTTTTGTTTTTTTAACACTTGGAAATAAGTTTACATCAATCTAATTTTCAGACTTTTACAAAACATTCTAAAGTCTATCTTTTAAACATGTAAATATACTAAAAATATGTAATTTTCAGGCGATTAAAACGAATTAAATTAGCTTATTTTATTAACATGAAATTCACATTTTAAAACTTTATTTTCAATGCGAATTAAAAGGAATATGTTAAACCTGCCATAATATTAAAACTATAGGTTGGGTAAAGGTTCCATTCGTAATAATTATCAGACAATAAGTTGTTTAACTGTATAAATCCTGATAATACTTTTGAATATCTATATTCAGCTCCAATATTTATATCAATTGCCGATTCGAGCTCATTAATATCTCCTGCAGTAATTGGCTTAACATATCTTTTCCCAAGTGCAAGAATATCGGCTTTAAGAACTATTTTTTGACGCAAATTGTATCTGGTGGTAAATGCTAAATCAAAAGCCGGTTTGTGCCATGGTTTAGCTTCATTTGTCATTTCATATTCTTGGTAATTTGCCTTTACATTAAAAACAAGTTCCTCAGAAGGAGAAACAGAAATTTCACCAAAATAATGAACCAATTTAATATCATCATAAACAACGTTAAACTGATTACCCATGCTATCGGTACTTACAAAATCGTTCACAAAAAATGGCATATCATCAATTAATGAATATGATACTTTAAAATTATAATAGGTTGTTGAGTTAAAGTTTCCTCTTATACCGCAATATAAAATAATTTTATGATCAGTATTTAATAAGCCTGTTCCTGGTACAAGAAATGGATTAATTTTGCTTATCCTTTTGAAATTATTAGTCTCGAGTTTTCCGTCTACTCCGCCATATGGAATTAAATAATGATTAGCTATGTCATATTCGAGGTTTACAACAGGGTAATAAAATGCTTTTGAGTGATCGCCTCGTAAATCAGAAAATGTATTTATACCGGCTTTTATTCGCCATTTTTCTCCGAACTTACCTAACCATGGAAAAATATGAATTACAGTATTATTAACTGAGTCAATGCTTTCACTAAGCGAAAAATGTTCGACATCAAGACTTACACCAACCATTTCAGAAGAAAAAATCTTGTTTATATCACCGGCTACCATAATCCCCAGTTCATTGTTTTCAAAAAGATCTCGTGTGTATCCAAGATCAAATCCAAACTGATAATTAATATGAGTTGAGTCAACATAATTACTCCTGTAGTCAGCTGCAAGATTCATTGATAGAAAATTCTGTTTAATATTTTCTTTTTCCAGAATTGTATCTACACTTGTTTCATATCCATAAAAATATCTGGTATTACTCGCTAACCCCATCTCACCACTTATGATTGAATTCTTTAAGAATTTCTTTCCGAAAAATCTGAGATCATTATCACTAAATCCTGCAAATTCCTTTTCATCATTATCCAATTTTACCTGACTAATAGAATTCAGAAATTTATAATATGCTCCGATAGAATATTCCTTAGAACGTTTGTTACTTACGTAAGCCTCAATCATTGGCATTACCTTTGTTCCTAAACCAACTTTCACGTAACTATTGTAAAGGGTTGATAAAGGCTCTCCAACCATCTTTGCAGGTTTTATTGGAGTTATAGTATAACCAACATTTATAGGTTTTGTCTGTAGGGTATATGTTATTTCAGGTACTGTTTTTACAGTATCGGTTATTTTAGGCAAATGCGTGATTTTATATGCATCAGAAATTGTTGGTTCGTAAGGCTTCACAACCTGTACTTCTTTAACTAATTTTTCTTGTGCACTAACTTTTATTGTTGACAAAACTGCCAGCCCTAAAATATGTAGGTATATTAATATTTTACGATTCATATTCCAATTCCCTATTTAAAAATTAATAGTATCTGACTTTTCTTTGAAAAGCTCGTCGTACTGACCTTCTGTATTTTCTTCAAAGTTCAGTTTTAATTCATCACTTTCCTTTTTCTGCTCTATTTTCAGTTCTTCTTCCTCAACAATAGAGTTGTATTTTTCGGTTGCAAGGGAAACTATTTCATCATTTGCATCCGGATTATAATTTTCAATAATACTTTTCAGTGTATGAGTAGCCTGAAATTTATCGTCCTTTTTTAAATAAACATCGGACAATAGAATAAATGACTTTGCCAACCAATATTCTTGTGAAGTATTCTGAGCTGCAAAATCAAATATCTCATGTTCAGCTACATCAAACTGATTATCGTTAAAGTAAATATCACAAATTAAATATTTTGATTCGGCTCCTTCTCTACTATTAACTTCTTCAGAAATTATTCTGAACTCATCTAATGCAAGCTCATTATTTTTTAGATTATGTAGCGCTTTCCCTTTTTTATAATGAGCCTCACGCTTTAATTCACCAGATATTTTTTCTGTGTGTAGCACCTTATCAGCATTCTCAATAACTTTGTTGTAATCTTCTAAATTATAGTTACTTCTAAGCTGACCAATTCGCGATTCTATAAGATGATTATTTACTTCTGCTATCTGATCCAGCTTCTGATAATTTAATAAAGCACTTTCGTAGTTTTCAGTTTTATAATTTATTTCAGCAGCAGCCATTAAAGCTTGTTCAGAAAATGTATTTTTTGGTTTATCAATAACAAAATTGTATGATTTAAGAGCACTTTCAACATTTCCATTTCTATTCTGACAATCAGCTAAATAAAAGTGAGAATTTAATACAAATGAACCATCAGAAAATCTGGTTAAATAATCGTTAAACTGGAGTATTGACTTTTCACAATCGCCTGCCATATATAGTTTTTCGGCAGATATATAAGTTAGAGAATCCTGTTCGTTAAGACTAATATCTGCAAATTCGCCTAATCCGTTTACGTAAGCAAAATATGCATCAACATCATTCATATCAACATAAATATTCTTAATTCCGGTTAATGCATTTTTAGCTTCTGAGGTGCCAGGAAATTCTGCAACAACCCTTTGGTAGTATTTTAAAGCTTCTGTATTCTTATCATTATTGTAATTTATTAAACCCAGTTGCACAAGTGATTTTTTCACATAACTACTTGAAGGATAATCTTCAATTATACGTGTATATTTTTCGAGGGCTTTATCAGTTTCCATGAGATCCCTATAACTTCTTGCCATTTCGAATAATGCATCATCGATATATGCAGATTCAGGATGCTCAGTAAGTAATTGCTGCAAAGATTCTACTTTTTTCTCTGGTCGAATTAACAATCCTAAAGCAAATCCTCGCTGAAAAAGAGCATAATCTTTATCCATTAAACCTGTTTCAATAGCTTTGTCGTAAAACTCTATTGCCATCCAATAAGTCCTACTTATAAAATAACTATCACCTATACGATTATAAGTATCTGCAACTGTTTTTGATTTTTCATTTTTTGTAAATCCAACATACTTTCTAAACCACTGAATTGCATTCGGATAATCCTTTAATTTAAAATACGAATATCCCATATTGTAATGAGCCAGATTATATTCAGGCAATTGAAAAGATCCGCTTGTAATTAGAAAGTTATTATATGATTCTATAGCACTATTATAATCTCCCAACTGATAAAAGGCCTCTGCCTTCCAATAATTTGATTGAGCAGAAATTAGTCTGTTATAACCTGGATATTGCAATGATTTATCGAACGTTTCAACAGCCTCGGTATAATGAAGATTATTAAAAAGCTCCAATCCACGAAAATAAGCCACCTTTTGATAAGCCTCTTTCATTCCATGATCCTTATCTGAAATTTTCTCTAAAGAATTCAGTGCTTCTTTATAATTGCTTGTATATAAATATGCCATTACCAGAAAGTTATACGCATCATCGATTCGTTCTGAATTTGGATATGACTTTATAAATTCATGAAAAGCACCAATAGCTTCATTAAAGGGAGAATGGTAAAGTTCGTAGGTTAACAAAGCATAATTAAAAAGAGCTTCTTCTTTTATTTCAGGATCAAAATCAAGGATTGATGCAAATTCAAAAGCAAGTCTGGCTTTGTTCTTTTGATCTGTTTCAATGTAACAATCGGCAATATGAAAATATGAATTCTGAGCTAGCAAATCTTCTTTATTTAATACATTTTCCAGTGCAACTGCGGCACTGTCGTACTGCTCCAATTTATAGTAACAATACCCAAGTTGATAATAATCATTTCGTGAAACAAATTTAGCTTTGTCTTCATGTATTTGAAGATATTCAATTGCTTCTGAGAATTGTTGTTTTTTATAGTATGAATCGCCAATAACTTTAGCTATTTCCGGTGTTCTTTTAGCGCTTGCAGATTCTAACAACGCAGGAGCATACTCAAGAACCTCATCATATCTACCCTGTAAATAATAAATTTGTGTAATATAATATGGAACCACTGGAGCAAATGTTTCATTTTCACTTAGCTGGTCAAATCCCTGTAATGCTGTTTCATAATTCTTATCCTGATATGCTAAATGAGCATAATAATATTTTGCAGGCGCTGAGAATTTTGTGCTTTCATCTTTTATCTCGTAGAAAGCCATACTTGCTTCTTCAAACTTCTTTCGCCTGAAATAACTATATCCCAGTTTAAAATAAAATTCTGAGGTTTCTTCTTCGTTCAGCTTATCTTTATTTAACTTATTAAACCATGTTATTGCTTTATGATATTGCTTTTGTCTGTACTGAAATTTTCCCATTTGGAAGTATGCAGCATTCACCTTTGAATTTTCAGGACGCTCCACAATAAAACGTGAAATCATATATTCAGCGTCTTCGTTGTACAACTCAAGTGCGCATAAAGCTGAATAAAACTCAGCATTTGCTTTAAATTCAACGTTGCTTTCTTTGTAAGAATTTATTGCATTTTGGAAATGTTCCTGAGCTACTCCGTATTTTTGTTTCTCAAATAACTCTAATCCTGTTTTGTATTCAATATCAGGATCAGTAAATATCATTGATTTTTGGGCGAATGCCCCAAAAGCAAAGATTAGCAATACGCTCGTAATAAGTATTTTAAAATATTTTCTTTGTATCATGGTTCAGTCCTTGAAATTCGCATAAATTTAAAAAGAATAAACATAACTGTTCGTGTATTCAAGTCTTTTTAATTAACATAAAACTGTTAATTTCGGTAAATATTACTTCTTAATTTTATAAATCGATAAAATTGTTAATATGTTTCGTTAATAAGTTCCCAAAATGTTTTCATAATAAAAATGACTTTTTTTATCTACATTTGTGACTAAGCAAATAGCATACCATGTATTTTTTAAAAACACAAGGAACAGATAAAATACCTGATTATATTCAGATACGTGATGATGAGTTTGTTTTATTAGCTCATTTCAAAACAAATAATCCTGAAAACCAAATAAGGAAATATGGTCTTGATCAATATATGGAAAAAATTAAATCATTAATTGAATCAACACCTTTTGGAGTACTAAAAAAAATAGAATAATAATGGCTCTTGATACAATAATTGAATTTGAAAACGCAAGCATTTTTCAAAAAGACAATCTGGTTCTTAAAGATGTTAACTTAAGTATTAGTAAAGGTGAGTTTGTGTACTTTATTGGAAAAGTAGGAAGCGGAAAAACTAGTCTTATTAAAACTATAAATGCAGAAATTCCTTTAAAAGAGGGTGAAGCCAAAGTTGCCGGATTTGATTTAACTAAATTAAAAACAAACCAAAAACCTTTATTAAGAAGAAAACTGGGTGTTGTTTTTCAGGATTTTAAATTATTATCGGACCGCACTGTTTTTGATAATCTTCATTTTGTTTTAAAAGCAACAGGTTGGAAACACAAAAACGATATTAACGATAGAATTGCCGAAGTTCTTGATAAAGTTAACCTGAGTTATAAAGGTTATAAAATGCCTCATCAATTATCTGGTGGAGAACAACAAAGAGTTGTTATTGCCCGTGCATTACTTAATGATCCTGAGATTATTCTTGCAGATGAACCTACAGGTAATCTTGACCCTGAAACTTCGGAAAATCTGATGAAGATTTTACTTGACATTAGCAATAATGGCAGAGCAGTTGTAATGATTACGCATGATTACAATATGGTAAAGCAGTTTCCATCACGAACAATTACATTTGAAGACGGTAAGGTTTCGGAACAAAATGAAGTAATGGAAATTGATTTTGAGAGCTTGAAGGAATAAAGTTGATGTTTACTCTGCATTATTAATGATAATAGTATACTTCAGATGTCCATAAAAGAGAAAGTACAAGACATTTTTAACAAAGATATTTACAAAAATGTATTTATACTTTTTTCTGGATTTTCAGTAGCACAGCTAATTCCTCTTCTTGCCACAATTGCATTAACCAGAATATTTACAAAAGAACAATTTGGGATTTTCTTTATTTATTCTTCTTTATGTGCAATACTCTCAATGGTAATTTCATTAAAACTTGAACTTGCTATTGTATTACCACCAAAAAATGAGGGTGGAAAAATTTTGTTTTTAACAAGCCTGCTTACATCTTTCATATTATCTTTCATTGCATTTCTAATCATATTATTCTTTTTTGAACCAATAAATTCCATTCTTGGTGAAAAAAATATTGGCATTTTATTATACTTTCTTCCATTATCACTTTTATTTTTAGGTATTACACAATCTTGCTCATACTGGTTTAACAGGAATAGTAATTTCAAAAGCATTTCTATTACCAGAATAGCCAAATCATCTTCATCGTCTGTTTTGCAAATTGGTTTAGGTTTAATATCATTCCTAAGGTATGGATTGGTGTTTGGATTAATAAGTGGTCAGTTCGTTTCAGCCATATACAGCCTGTATATTTCATTTAAAAATATAGCAATTGAAAAGAAAGAAATATCAGTAATTAAGATATCCCAACTTATAAAAAAATATAAATCAGTTCCAATATTTAATACCAGTATCGCAGTTTCAAATGCCATTTCTAATCATATGCCAATATTTTTGTTAACTGCTTTTTACAGTATAGAAATGACGGCTCTTTATGGATTAGCAAACAGAATTATAGCAACACCATTAAGCCTTGTTGGCCAATCAGTTGAACAGGTATTATATAATGAAGCATCAAAACGATATAATAATGGAGAAAACTTACGTAATCTGGTAATTTCAAGTTATAAGAAACTAGCAAAACTGGCAGTTATTCCATTTATTATACTTTTAATTGCAGCTCCGTTTCTATTTAGCTTCTTTTTTGGTGTTGAATGGAAATTAGCTGGAACATTCTCTCAGATAATGATTCCATGGCTTTTTTTAGGATTTTTAAACTATCCGTTAAGTTATATTATTACAGTATTAAATAAACAATCCGACTTATTAATTTACAATATTATTCTACTTATATTTAGGTTTATTGCACTATACGTTGGATATAAATATTTTAATAGTATTATTTATTCTATCTCATTATATGCACTGGTTGGTGTTGTTTTTAATATTTTCCTTTTAATTTATATAATTAGAATTTCAAATACACAAATCAAAACAGAAACATTATTATAGTTTTATGGCAAAGATTGATCTTATTATTAATAACGGATTTAAATGGTTTAATAAAGACAATGTTTTTGTTAAAGGATTTTTATTTGACTCTAATAATGAATACTTTGAAAAAGAAAAGCTTGTAAGTTATTTTGAAAATGTAAAAACAAAAGAGGATTTATTAAACAAAATAAGTAATGCAAACGGTCTTCTTACAGCTTGTATAAAACTCTCAGAAAATGAAATTTTAATTGCAAATGATATAATCAGAGCATTTCCTTTGTTTTACACAAACCAAAATAACATTCTGCATATTTCAGATAGTGTTTCAGAAATTTTAAAATCAATAAAAGAGCCTTTACTTTCGCCACTCTCAAAAAACGAATTGTTAGCATCAAGTTTTGTGACAGGTTCAAATACTTTAGTAAAAAGTATTAGCGTTACACAGTCTGGACAAATAACTGAATTTAATAATTCAGAAATAAGTTCTGAATTTTATTTCAATTATTATACTTCTGAAGAAAATTTAGCATCGTATGAAACTCAAAGAAATCAATTGCAGAGTAATCTTGATAAGACATCTGAACGATTAGTTGAATCACTTGACGGAAGAAAAGCAATTATTCCGCTAAGTGGAGGATTTGATTCCCGATATATTGCATGCAAATTAAAAGAGCTTGGTTATACAAATGTTTTTTGTTTCTCTTACGGAAAATTAAATAATAATCAGGAAAGAGTAACTTCACAGAAAGTTGCAAAAGAACTTGGTTTTGATTGGGAATTTATTGAATACAATGAAAAAACAGTTGGAAATTATATAAAAGACGAAGAATTTACAGCATTTTGTGAGCAATTCTCTCAGTTCTCTACAACTCCAATGTTTCATGATTACTTTGCATTAAAACATTTCAAAAAAAACAAAATCATTTCTGATAATTCTGTATTCATACCTGGTCATTCCGGAGACTTTTTAGGAGGAAGTCAATTATATAAAAATGGAAATATTAAAAAAGAAGCATCATTAAAAAAGATTGCTAAAAGTATTATCAAAGAACGATTCCTGCTAACAAAACTTTCTTCGGAATCTGAAAAAGAAATAATAAGTAAAATTTACTCACAACTTTTACAAGAATCTAAAAAAGATAAAAGTGCTTACGCCTATTCAATTTTTGAGGATTGGGAAATAAAAGAGAACCTATCGAAATATATTGCAAATTCAGCTCATATTTATGATTTCTTTGGATACGAATATAGGCTTCCATTTTGGGATAATGAATTAGTAAATTACTGCAAGACTATTCCTTACAAATATAAATTCGGAAAAATTCTATATGATGAAGTTCTAAGAAGCACTTTCAAAAAATTTGATGTTGATTTTGATGAAGGTAAACTGTTATCACCAAAAGAATTTAAAAACTATCAAATCCGAAAAAAAATAAAAACATTAATTCCAAATAAGATTCTGAAAAAAATAAATCCTGAAACAGATCCATTAAATTATGATTTTGCTCAATCAGCTATGAAAGAAGAATTGAAAAAAAATAAAAACTTTTCAGAAAATAAATTAAATAGTGGAAATTCAATTTTTACTTATTGGTATATTAATGAGATTGAAAAAGTTCTAAAATCAAATAAAAAATAATATTTCAAATCTTAACATTTAAACCACTTTAATGGATAAGGGAGTTTATTTATTTTCAAACCAAGATATTCTCTTTCCATTGCTCCAAATCCTTTATAGAAACTTGCTGTATTTGGCATATTCCCTCCTTCAAAATCAAAAATCATATTCGAACCTGAATACATTTTTAATAGTTCGTTCATTAAATAAAATCCAGCACGTTTTTCTTTACCTTCTTCATTTGAAGCAGAAGCCAGATATGTTAATCTGTCAAATTTGTTTATTAAAAATGCAACTGCAAGTATTTCCTTTTTTTCGTTTAAAATACCATAGCTTTGTCCTACTCCCTGCTTTTCAGCTTCAATAATAATTTGCTCTAAAGTTTTGAATTGATTTTTACTCAGATTCTCAACTGAATTTCTTTTTATAAATTGTATTAGTTCTGACGTACAAAGATCCTTAACAAATTCCAAACTATTCTTATTTGCTTTGGAAATATTCCTTTTGGTATTGGTATTATAATTCTTATATATATCCTGAAATGATTCAGTAAAATTCAATTCACAATTTATTCGGGTTTGAAAATTGAAGTTACTTACAGCAGGATTAGTATAGTTAAGCTGAATATTACAATACTTATATAAATCAGAAGTTTTTTTGATAAAATCATCAAATACATTTGAAAAACCTGCTTTACAGAAACAACCTAATTGTTGAGCAAAGCTTGGTTGAATAACATATCTCAATCCATATTTACGTTTAACTGTAAGAGGCATTACCGCTTTATAATCTCCATATACCAGTGCTTCCCAATCGGGAGAAACTATATCGAGATACCATGAAAGAGCATAAAATAATGGCAATTCAGAATTCTCAAGAGCAGAATCCCATTTTACTATATCAATCTGAGAATGTTTTAGATACTGAATTTCCAATGTGGAGTTATTTTTCAAAAATGATTTCGAGCATTTGTTTGTAAACTGGTTCCCAACCTTTCCAATGACCATGGTCACTTAAAGATTCGTTATGCCACAAACTGATAAATGTTCCGTTAACTTGTTTTACTTTTTTAATAATCTTAGCAATTAACTCTACCGCTTCATCAATATTTAACTTTAAGTATTGATTAAGAGTAGCATCCATTACATAGAAAGGGTGAATTCGTAAATCAGTTGCTTTTTCGTTATATAAATCATAAAACTGGAATGATGTACATGTGCCTGCTCTAAATCCAACATCAGAAGCATAACCAAGGGTATAATCCTCTTTAATTCCAAGTTTCAATAAATTCTGATATGTTTCGGAAAATAACAATCTCAAGTAATGTTGACGACTTTTTGTTATTGGTTTTCCTGTAACTCCTGATAAGTAATCAAACTCTTTTTTAAGTTGATCAAAACTTTCGTTAGACTCATACGAAGGATGTATTCCTATTTCAGAAACAGCACAAACTTCTTTTATTAGCTCCTGAAAAGCTTCATTATCTAGAGGCAGATTTTTATCGTAGGTATTATAATTTCCTACAAGAAAAAACCATAAAGGATTAATATTATATTGTTTATGCAATGCATCCAAATATCCGTAGGTGTCGAAAGGATCTTTTTCTCCAGTTAAAGCCTGAAAGCGTTTTATGTTTTCGTTAAAATCCAGCTTAAATAAATCACGCATTGATGCACCGATCGTTCTAACAGTTCCTTTATACAAGTATGCATACGCATTATCAATATCAATAGTAGAAATATATTTAAACTTTCTTTCGCAAGGCTTAAAATTTGGAAATTTCTCGTTTAGCATCTTCCCTAATTTACACACCCATTGATCTACAACAGGCTCTTGTAAAAACCCATTCTTGCCAGCCAAACTCTGATTTGCTTCAAACCTACCGTGTTTATCTGCACTGAACGGTAAATACTCCTCATATCTACTAATTAAATAAAAACTTGCTGCGAATAAATCAAATGGAATATCAACATTTTCTGAAGTCTGAAAAAATATTATTTGATCTTCCCAATCTGAAACTTTAATCTTTTTTTGTAGAATATTAGTTTCGAATAATAGATTTATTGGACTAATGTGAATACTTCCGTCAATACTTTCTTCAGAATAATTAATTTTAGCTGTATCCGATGATACAAACTCTTCCATACTGGTTGTGAGCTTATAATCAACTCCATAAATATCTTTACATATGAAATTCAAGATATAATCGAGTCTTGACGAGGTTTGTTTTGTATATATTAAGATCAATGGTTTAGGATTTAGTTTATCCCAAATTTACAAAATTTTATGATCATTCAAATTCAACACTGGTAATTCCTGATCCACCGAACTGAACACTTTCGTCGTGGTATGATTTAATTACATCAACAGTAGCAAGATATTGACGAATTAATTGTCGTAAAATGCCATCGCCTTTTCCGTGTAAAATTTTTACCGAACTCATATTTATTACAATAGCTTCATCGATAAAATCATTTACAATCTGTAGAGCTTCTTCTGCCCGCTTTCCGCGAACATCTATTTCAGATTTAAAATTTAAACGACGTTCTCCAAAATCATAGTTTGATCCAGTTCCAGAGCCAGTGTTTTTTCTGGATAATTTTTTGTATTCCTTTTCAGATATCTTTTCAAGGCGTTTAATATCAAGTGTTGTTATCATATTTCCAAAAGCAACCATAATACTTTTACCATTAACATCAAGCACTTCTCCTATGGAATCCTGTCCGAATAATTTTACTTTGTCGCCTTTTTCGTAACTATTTAAACTTTGCTCTTTTACTATGTCTGACTTTTCTGATTTTTGTTTTTCAGATTTATTTTTTCCGTACTTCTCTCGTTGTTTCAATTTTTCAATCTTTCGATTAATGCGAGCTCCTTCTTCAGAGTCAATTGCTCCAAGATGTTCCTTAAAATCAGAAAGTTTTTTACGTACGACTTTTGTTTTTTCTTTGTCTGCTTGACTTTCTTTTATTTCGCGTATCGTGTTCTCGATCTGTTTGTTCACACCTTCAAGCAAAACTTCTGCATCCTGTTTTGCCTTTTTTAGTATTTCTTTCCTCGATTTTTCAGCCAATTCAAGCTCTACGGTATATTTTGCAATTTGCTCTTCCAGTCTTTTATCTGCTTTGCGAACACTTTCCCGTTTAGTTTCCCAATATCGTTTGTCGCGTAGAATATCTTTCAAATTTTTATCAAAATCGATATGGTCTTTACCAATTTTATCTGTTGCGTTCTGAAGTATTTCTTCAGGCAATCCTATTTTTCGTGCAATTTCGAACGCAAAAGAGCTTCCAGGCTCTCCAATTGATAACTTAAATAATGGTTGGATTTTAGCTGTATCGAATAACATTGCTCCATTCTCGATTCCTTGTGTTGATGAAGCAAAATGTTTTAAAGATGTATAGTGTGTTGTAATAACTCCCTGTGCTCTTTTTTTATTTATTGAATCTAAAATTGCTTCTGCAATAGCACCTCCAAGCATAGGTTCTGTACCTGATCCAAATTCATCAATTAACACTAAGGTGTTATTATTTGCTGATTTCAAAAAGTTTTTCATATTCAGCAAATAAGAACTATATGTACTTAAGTCATTTTCAATAGATTGATCATCACCAATATTCAGAAAAAGGTTCTGATATAAACCAATTTCAGAATTCTCATTCATTGAAACCAGAAGTCCGCACTGAAACATATATTGTAACAAACCAACTGTTTGCAAGCATACAGATTTTCCTCCGGCATTTGGTCCTGAAATAAGTAATATCCTTTGATTATTGGAATCAAGTTCAATATCCAATGGAATAACTGTACGTGACTCCTCTTTAAAAGACAAGTAAAGCAATGGGTGAACGGCTTGCTTCCATTGTGTCATTGGACGATTGTTAAATATGGGTTTTATTCCATTTAGCTTGTTTGCAAGTAATGCTTTGGAACGAATAAAATCAACGGTTCCCATATATTCGTAAGTAAAAAGCAAATCATCAGTATATGGTCTGATATCATCGGTAAAAAGAGTTAATATTTTTACTATTTCTCGCCTCTCAGCATAATAGAGTTCTTTTATATCGTTATTAAGCTCAACAATTTCGGTTGGTTCAATATATGCTGTTTTCCCAGTTGCAGATTCATCCAGAATAAGTCCTTTTATTTTTCTTTTATTAGATGCATCAACAGGAATGGTTGCTCTTCCATCGCGCACCGACAAAGTCACATCAGGATCAACAATCCCACTTTTCTGAGCTTCTTTTAAAATAGAATGTAGTCGTTTTGAAACAGCTCCTTCCTTATTGCGAATATCTTTTCGAATAATATTTAATTCAGGCGAAGCATTATCTTTTATATCTCCCTGTTTGGTAATTATTGAATCAATTCGGTCAAATATAAACGGATAGAGCTTAACATTATCTGCCAGTTTTTGCAAAAAGGGATACTTATTTTCTTCTTTTCTCGATTTAAAGAACTTTAGAATTGCTTTAATAGTTTCAAGCGAGCGTTTCAGATCAAATAATTCTTCCTTTAAAAGAAATGTTCCTAAAACCTTTATCTTTTTTAATGCAGGTGTTAGATCTAAAAAGTGATTTAAAGGAAAATCATCTTCCATTAACATAATTTGCTTAAATTCATCAACCTGATTTACAAGAGTTTCAATAAACGAATATTTCGCTGAAAATCTTATTTTATCGACACGCATACGTCCAAGATTACTCAAACATCCGCCTTTAAGCATGTCACGAATCTTATCGAATCCTATTTTATTTTCAAAATTATCGGGGTAAAGCACTTCTATTTTATTTGATCAATTTAAAACTCTGCAAAATTAACATTTTAAGCGGCAATTTAGCAAATTACAATTACGTTCCTATATATAACTATTGACTAATTGTCAATTGTCATGTACCTTTAAATAAAAATACGGTTTGAAAAAACATCAAATATTAATCTGGGTTAGCGTTTTTGCAATAACAATGGGGATTTTCGAAGGCTCCGTTGTAGTTTATTTAAGAGCATTGTATTATCCTTCAGGATTTAATTTCCCATTAGTCCCTTTTAATAATTTAATTGGTTTTACAGAGCTAATTCGTGAACTGGCTTCACTTTTTATGCTTTTATCTGTTGGTATAATTGCTGGAAAAAACTTTTCACAACGATTTGCATGGTTTTTATACTCCTTTGCAGTTTGGGATATTATTTATTATGTATTTCTATATTTGATTTTAGGATGGCCCGAAAGTCTTTTAACTTGGGATATTCTGTTTCTCCTTCCAGTTATCTGGACAGGACCGATCGTTGCCCCTGTTTTAATATCAATCCTGATGATAATATTGGCTTTGGTTATTTATAATTTTAATATAAAAACCGATAATAAAGTGAAAATATTAAGGAAGGAATGGATCATTTTAATATCTGGATCTGTTATTGTTTTTTTATCATTTATATGGGATTACTGCAGATTTTTGATAAATCATATTTCTTTTCACGAATTTCAAAGCAGAAAAATAAGTGATAAACTATTTGATCTTTCTGTTCAATATGTTCCTGAATCATTTAACTGGATTATTTTTTCTTGCGGATTTTTAGTTATTGTTAGTGGAATTTTAATTCTATATAAAAGATTATTAAATTTGAGTATTAATTAATCTTAATATGTACGAAAGAAAACTAACACGTTCGCACGATCAGGTTATAGCAGGCGTTTGTGCAGGAATTGCCGAATACTTCGGATGGGATATTGCTTTGGTACGAATACTTTATTTGGTATTTAGTATTTTTAGTGCAGCATTCCCAGGTATTATTATTTACATCATATTATGGATAGTAATGCCTGAAAAAGACAATCTGTATTAACAATTTTCTAATTCTAATAACTTTAATTTTCCTAATACCAAAACCTTCATTTCAAACTTTTTTGATTGATCCACGTAAAATAAAAATTAATTTTAGTTATGCTTTTTTGGTTTTGCCATAAATTTTAGATAATTTATATCGCATTAAGTCAACCTAAACCATTGTTCATGATAAAGAATTTTAAATTATTCTTTTGGATTTTTATTATACTTACTTTTAATATAACCTTCGCATTAAATGCTCAAAATGAAACGGGAAATCCATTTATAACTAATTTCGGTGTAAAAGAATATAAAGGGCATCCTCAAATTTGGGATATCATTCAGGATAGTAGGGAATTTATTTATTTTGCAAATGGTGACGGGATTACAATTTTTGATGGAAATGACTGGGAACTAATTCGGTTACCAAATAAAATATCATCCAGAGCTTTAGCAAAAGATCAAAATGGTATTATATACGCCGCAGGAACTAATGAAATAGGGTATCTGCAACCAGATAAATGTGGCAAACTGAAATATTTTTCTCTTATTGATTCTCTTGGCTTTAGTGATATAGGAATTATAAGGGATATCATAACTATAAAAGACCATATCTATTTCAGATCATCAGATTATCTTATTCAATTAAACAAAAACGGCTTCACATACTGGAAGTCTGAATCCACTTATAATATTGCGTTCAGTTTTAACAATGAGCTATTTATCGTTGACACGAAAAAAGGATTGTTTAAATTAGAAAACGAAATATTAGTTTTGGCTCCTGATGGAAAAGACTTCATAAATAAAACATTTTACTTTGCAGAACAGTTTAAAAATGAAATAATTCTGGCTGACAGAACAAGAGGACTTTACACCTATAATCCTACATATGACAAGACAAGTAAGCTTAGTAATATTGTTTGTGAAGCAAATAAATTTTTAACAGAGAACTTTGTTAATACAGGAATCGTTACAAGAGATGAAAAGATTATTCTTGGAACAAACAGATGTGGATGTCTAATAATTAACCGACAAGGTGATGTACTCTATAATTTTACAAAAAATAAAGGAATCCAACATAATAATGTTCGGACAGTGTACATTGATAATATGGGTAACCTTTGGCTTGGACTTAATAATGGAATTTCGCGATGTGACATATCACTCCCTATAACACTATGGAACGAATTAACCGGCCTTGAAGGAATTGTTGAATCCATAATTCGTTACGAAGAAACTATTTACATTTCTACATTACAGGGAATTTACTATATAGAAAATAATAAGGTTCATAAAATACCGGGAGATATTGTACAGGCTTGGTCATTTCTAAACTTTACAGATATTAGTGGTTCAAACAAAATGCTTTTGGTTGCTACAACTGAAGGAATTTATGAAATTAAAAATAAAACATTAGTAAATAAATGGACAAGCCAATTATCTTTTAAATTATATCAATCTCCTTCAAATCCTAATATAGTATATGCTGGTTTAAGAAATAATATAGGTGTTTTGGAATACAAGAAAGGCAAATTCGAGTATAAAGGAACAATTCTTAATTCCGGTATTAGTGTAAGGACAATAGCCGAAGATAAAAATAGAGAGATATGGATAAGTACTTATCGTCATGGTGTTGTTCGTATTATGCCGTCTGATGATATTTTAAATCCTGAAGAAATAATTCACTATGATATTAAATCGGGTTTGCCTTCACTAAAAGACATTATGGTATTTGATTTTAATAATACAATTGTATTTGGAACCGAATTTGGCTTATACCGTTTCGATAAAAATTCAGATAAATTTATCTCAGATAATACTTTTGGTGATATTTTTAAAGGAGAACAAAAAGATATTTATTTGTTAACTGAAGATTATGAAAAAAATGTTTGGATTTCGCAAATAATAAGCAAACCCGGCTCTATTGGCATCGCTTCCAAAGCTCCTGATGGAAGCTATTCATGGAATTCAGCTGCATTAAGCAGAATACCCGAAACAGGAATACGAGCAATGCTTATTGAACCTGATAACATTATTTGGATTGGAGGAACAGATGGTATATTCAGGTTTGATAACTCTATTCAAAAAAATTACAATAAAGAATTCCATTCCTACATAAGAAACGTAAGTATTAAAAATGATTCTGTCATCTTCTTTGGCAATTATTACATTGAAAAGGATAATAAAAAATGCTTTTCCTCAATCCAAAATGAAAGATTCAAATATAAAATTGATTTTCGTTACAATTCAATTATTTTTAAATATGCTTCACCTGAATTCAGTAATGGATCAAATCTGAAATATCAATATATGCTTGAAGGATATGATAAAAACTGGTCTGGCTGGAATAATATAACAACCAAAGAATATACTAATCTTAATGAAGACTTATACAAATTTAAAGTTAGAACCAAAAATATATATAATATCATTAGTACTGAAGCAAGCTTTGAATTCAGAATACTACCTCCATGGTATCGGAAACCAACTGCATATATAGGATATTTTATTATAGGAATTATATTAATTTTTGGAGTTGTTAGAATTAGTATCAGAAGGTTAAGAATAATAAATGTAGAATTAGAAAGACTAGTAGAAAAACGCACTTATGAAATAAATCAGCAAAAAGAAGAAATCCTAACGCAATCAGAAGAACTTACAACTAAGAATGAAGAATTAGAAAAGTTATCAATTGTTGCTAGCGAAACGGATAATGCTATTGCAATAGCTGATGAAAATGGCAACCTGGAGTGGGTTAACGCGGGTTTTACAAGACTTTATGGATATTCCTTTGAAGATTTGAATCAACTAAATTATAACACTTTAGTTGATTTTAGTATAAGTAAAAATATAAAAGATGCCATTGACTATTGCTTACAAACTAAGCAAAGTAAAATTTATGAATCATTAAACAATTCTAAATCCGGAAAAAATATATGGGCACATACAACAATTACTCCCATTTTAGACGAAAATGAAAATGTGATTAAATTGATCGCCATTGATTCTGATATAACAAAATTAAAGTTAGCAGAACAGGAAGTAATGCAACAAAAAGATGAAATTCAAGCTCAAAGAGATTTTGCTCAGCAACAAAAACTATTTATTGAAGAACAGAATAAAGAGCTAGGAAAACACCGAAACAGACTTGAGCAATTAGTAAAGGACAGAACTATTGATTTGGAAATAGCAAAAGAAAAAGCAGAACAATCTGATAAATTAAAATCTGCTTTCCTAGCCAATATGTCGCATGAGATTCGCACACCTATGAATGCCATTATTGGTTTCTCTAATTTACTAAACGACAATAACATTGTCAAAGAAGATAAAGATGAATTAGTTTCGCATATTATTCATAATAGCAATACATTACTGCACTTGATTGATGATATTATTGATATTGCAAAAATTGAGGCAGGACAATTAGAAATTAACAAGAAGAATTGTCAGATTAATAAAATATTAAACGAATTGTTTGAAACTTTTTCTGAAAAGAAAAAGCTACTTCATCACAAGGACCTTAATTTAGTTTTTAAGCCTGGTATTGAAAATATAAATTTTACTACATATACCGATCCAATAAGAATACAACAGATATTAATCAATCTAATAGACAACGCTTTAAAATTTACCGAAACCGGAAAAATAGAGATCGGTTATACTTTGAAAGAAGAAAATGAAGATTCAACTATACAGTTTTTCGTAAAAGACACAGGTATTGGACTAACAGAAGAGCAACAGGGTCAGATATTTAGCCGTTTTACAAAATTCGAAAACGATAAAAAGAAACTCTACAGAGGAGCCGGATTAGGTCTTGCAATATGTAAAAATATTTCGAATTTACTTGGTGGAGATGTATGGGTAGAATCAGAACCAAAGCAAGGGTCGACCTTTTATTTTACAATTCCTTACTTAAAAGTATCGGAGAATGGTATTATATTGAAAGAAAATCAAAAAGAAAATATTTATAATTGGGCAGACAAATCAATTTTAGTTGCTGAAGACGAAGAAAGTAACTTCCGCTTTCTGGAAATGGTACTATCAAAAACAAATGTAACCTTAGTTAGAGCAAAAGATGGTATTGAAGCTATTGAAAAATTTCAGAAAAAGAACATTGATCTGATATTGATGGATATAAAAATGCCAAATATGGATGGTATTGAAGCAACCCGGAGAATTAGAAAAATAGATGAAGATATTATCATTATAGCCCAGACTGCTTTCGCTATGGAAAACGATGAAAAAATGAGTGTGAAAGCTGGATGCAATGACTATATTGCTAAACCAATAAGAAAGTCAAAGTTACTGAAACTAATAAATAAGTATTTATCCTGAGTTAATTGATTTATGAGATTAAAATATCACCTAATATTAGTCATACTAATTATTTGTAGCCAAAATATAGAGGCTCAATATAATTCGGAAGCTGATAGTTTATTGGAAATGCTTGACAATCCTTTAGATGACACAACCAGAATAAATATATATACAGATTTATCATGGAAATTAAGAAGGTCATATCCTGATTCGGCGGAATATTTTGTAACCAAAGGTCTTAAACTTACACAAAAAATCAATTACAAAATAGGCGAAGCCAATCTGTACAAAAATTTAGGTGATATTAATTGGAATAGAGGACACTTTGATCAAGCAATAAAGGCGTTTAACACTGCAATAGAATTATATACTAAACTATCTGAATCGTCAGCAAAAAGAATATCAGGAAACAGTCAAAAAGGGATTGGAGATTGCTATAATGGTATTGGAATAGTTTTCTTACTAAGAGGTGATTACAGCAAATCTTTGGAGTATTTTCAACTTGCTTTAAAGAAGCATGAAAAAGTTGGCAATAAAAGAGGAATAGCAAAATGCTATAATAGCATAGGCATGGTTCATTTAAAACAAGACAATTTTGAAAGAGCTATAGAATATTTCCAGAAATCATTGATTATTTATGATGAAATAGGAAATAGTCTTGGTATGGGAGGTGGCTATAATAACATTGCTATTGTTTATAAAAAACAAAAAAAATACAATGAGGCTCTCACATATTATAACAAATCTCTTAAAATCCTTTTAGCGAAAGATGATAAAAAAGGTGTTGCACTTTGTTTTAACAATATTGGAATGCTGCATGAAGAATTAAACAATTTTGTGTTAGCATTAGATTATTATGAGAAAGCCCTGGAATTAAAAGTAATAATTAATGATCAAAAAGGAATATCATCTTCGTTGGGAAATATAGCAAGTTTAAATAATAAGATTGCTAAACAAACAATTGACATTGAAGAAAGAATCACAAAATACAATGAAGCAATTAAATATGCGCAAAGAGGATTAATTATTGCCAAAGAGATTAAAATTTTGCATGAGGAAATGAATATTTGTGAATTTTTATCTGAATCATATGAGGGGCTTGAGATATACGATAAATCTTTAAAATATTACAAAATTAGTACTGAATTAAAAGATAGTATATTCAACACAAATAAAAATAAGCAAATAGAAGAAGCTGAAGCTAAATTCCAGACAGCTCAAAAACAACAAGAAATAGAAAAACAAAAAATTGAACTTGAAAAACAAACACTTTATAGAAATGCTTTAATTGCATTCTCAGTTCTAATTATTTTATTAATAGTTCTTCTTTATAGCAGGTACGTTCTAAAACACAAAACGAACCTAATCTTAAAAGAAAAAAATAATGAACTACAAAAGCTTTCTATTGTAGCAAGTGAAACTGATAATGCGGTTACAATTTGCGATGCCGAAGGAAATTTCGAATGGGTTAATGAAGGTTTATTCCGTTTATTTGGATATACACTTGAAGAAAGAAAAAAAATACATGGAAGCAATGTTGTAAATGCGAGTACAAATCCCAATATCAAAGATATTCTGAGTAAGGTTAAAGAAACAAAAAAATCTATTGTATATGAATCATTAATAGAAACTAGAAATGGAGAAATAAGAAATTTACAAACCACATTAACTCCATTTATAGACGACAAAGGGGAAATCCAAAAATTAATATTTGTTGATACCGATATATCGAAACTAAAAAATGCAGAAAAAGAAATTTTACAAAAAAACGAAGAAATACAATCACAAAAAAATGAACTGGAAAAGCACCAAAGCCATTTAGAACAAATCGTTGATCAGAGAACTAAAGATTTAAAGATAGCTAAAGAAAAAGCAGAAGAATCAGATCGTTTAAAGAGTTCATTCTTAACAAATATGTCTCATGAGATAAGGACACCCATGAATGCAGTAATTGGTTTTTCAAATATGCTTGGTGAAGAAGATCTCGAAACAGAAGTTAAGAATAATCTTATCTCAGAAATTTCAGCTAATAGTTATTCATTACTTAATTTGATTGACAATATACTGGAACTTTCACGTATCGATACAAATCAATTTAAAGTTCAAAAAGAGAAATTTAACCTTAACAATACTTTAAATGATGTTTACCTTTCATTTTATGATATTATTAAACTTAAAGGATTACATCTGAATTTAAAAATACCAGAAATTAATATCGAAGTATACTCAGATAATTACCGTATTAAACAAATATTTAATAACCTTATTGATAATGCAGTAAAGTATACAGAAACTGGCAATATTGAAATTGGATTTAATATTCTTAAAAATTCAATAGAGCTTTTTGTTAAAGATACAGGAATAGGTTTGTCAGTTAATCAACAAAATCATATTTTTAAACGATTCACAAAAGTTGAAGATGATAAAAAGAAATTATATCGTGGAGCCGGCTTAGGATTAGCTATTTGTAAAAACATCATTAACTTACTTAATGGTACTATTTGGGTAGAATCTGAGCCTGAACGTGGCTCCGCCTTTTATTTCACTATTCCTTTTCACACAAAAGATAATGAAATAGTGAAAGATGCTGAAAAGAAAACCATAATTGATAAAGATTTTGACTGGTCAGATAAAACAATTCTTATTGCCGAGGATGAAGAAAGTAACTACAGATTTCTTGAAATGATCCTTAAAAATACAAAAATAAAGATTTTTAGAGCTGAGAATGGAAAAGAAGCAATTGAAAAAAGTAAGGAAAATAATTTTGATCTTGTTTTAATGGATGTTAAAATGCCAATATTAGATGGCTTAGAAGCAACAAGAATTATTAAAAGCAATAATTCCAAAATACCAGTTGTTTCTGTTTCAGCATATTCTTCAAAGGAAGATATCAACTTAAGCATTAATGCAGGTTGCGAAGAACATCTGTCAAAACCAATCCAACGGCAAAAATTATTAATAACAATAAAAAAATATTTCGAGAAGTAATTTTATAAGGAATCATGAACAAACTCTATAGACTTATAAATAATATTGTAACCGGAGGAATATCCGGCGATTTTGAGTCGGACCAATTACGAAAAACTATTATAATAAATTTATTCTCCATTATAGGGATTATTTTCATGATCTTTTATGGAATTAAGACTATTATCCATTTTAATATTTTTTATGCTTTAATTGTTCTTTCTTTCGCTCTTTTAACTTCCATAGCTTTTTTTTATTTACGATTTACAAAAAAGTTTAAAGTAACGGGGTATTTACTGGTTACAATGCTTACTGTATTACTTCATTTCTTTTTAATTTATGGAGGTGAAGAAAACACTGCATTTCTTTGGTTTTATGTATATCCTGTATTTAGCTTATTTGTACTTGGATTAAGACGAGGTATATATTTTATAGTTTTTCTTCTAACAAGTACACTTCTTCTCTTTTACACAGATCCTGATTTTATGGTTGACTACGGTAGTAACTTGAAATCAAGATTCATATCTACTTTTATTGCCGTTTCATCAATGGCTATAATATATGAGGTTGTAAGAAAAAAAACTTATAAAGCATTAATTGAAACGAATGACAAAAAAACATATTACCTAAACAAGGTAATGGATCAGCAAAAGGAAATTATCACTCAATCCGAAAAACTAAAAAATGCCAATAAAGAACTGGAACAACATCAAAATCACTTAGAGCTTTTGGTTAAAGAAAGAACTGAAGAACTGGAAGTTGCTAAAGAAAAAGCAGAAGAATCGGATCGCTTAAAATCAGCATTTCTTGCTAATATGTCGCATGAAATCCGTACACCTATGAATGCAATAATTGGGTTCTCAAGCCTATTAATAGATCCTGAAGTTGAAGATTCGCTCAAAGGAGAAATGGTTATGCATATCACTCAGAGTACTAATTCTCTGCTAAAACTAATCGAAGATATCATTAGCATCTCAAAAATTGAAGCCGGACAACTTGAGGCAAGAATAAACAAAGTTGATATACACAAAATTCTTAAAAATATTCTTGAGGATTTTGAAGATTTAAAAGAAAACACCTATAAGAGCGACATTAATCTTGTTCTTGACAATGAAGCTCTTCAAGATAGTTTTGAAATAAATACCGACTCAAGTCATATAAAAAGTATTTTAACAAATTTATTGGATAATGCTTTTAAATTTACTGAAAAAGGAGAAATCCATTTTGGTTATATGTTAAATGAAAGCAATAAAGATTCTTATGTGAAATTTTATGTGAAGGACACCGGTATTGGCCTTTCTGGAGAATACCAAACTCGTATTTTTAACAGGTTTACAAAAGCTGAAATTTCTAAACAAAAGCTATACAGAGGAGCTGGTTTAGGATTAAGTATTAGTAAAAATCTTGTTGAGATATTAGGAGGCAGAATATGGGTTGAATCGGAATTAGGCAGAGGAGCAGCTTTCTATTTTAATATTCCGTTTAATACTTCTGATATTAATCAAAGCATTATCTCACAAAAAGATATCCAAATTCAGAATTATCATTGGGAGAAGAAGTCAATTTTAATTGCCGATGATGAGTATGCAAATTATCGTCAGTTAAACATTGCTCTGTCAAAAACAGGAGCAAAACTTCACCATGCTAGAAATGGTATAGAAGCCATTAAAATAGTTGAAAACAATAAAATAGATCTTATTTTAATGGATATTAAAATGCCCATAATGAATGGACTGGAAGCTGCGAGAAAAATAAAAAGCATGAATAAAAGGATTCCTATAATTGCTCAAACTGCATTTACACTCGAATACGATGAAAAAAAGAGCTTCGATTCAGGATGTGACGCTTTTCTCACGAAACCAATTAGACAACCTCAATTGTTATCATTGTTAAACTCTTATCTGACTTAACATCTCATTTATAAATTGTAATTATCTCACTGTTAAAAAAAAGCCAGTTCTTGTTTGTAAAAGTGCTTTTTTTTCGATAATTTATGAAATATTAAAACCTGAACATCTAATATATTTACCTTATCCCATCTTTATGAACTGGTTAAAGCGCATATTTAAAATACGATTAAAATTAGCTTTTGCATTTATTTTAATTATTATATCTCAAACCTCAATCCTTGCTCAATTAAAAAGCCTCGATCCGAAAAAAGCATTAACTCAATATAGGCTTAGGTCATGGACAATTGATAATGGCTTAACTTCAAATGCAGTAAGTAATATTATTCAATCCCAAAATGGTTATATTTGGATTGCTACATATGGAGGAATTTCCAGATTTGATGGAATTAGTTTCACAAATTTTACATCGCAAAATAACGATGCCTTATTAACCGAAGCTGTTAAAATTCTATGCGAAGATAAAGAAGGAATTATCTGGATAGGTACTCAAAAAGGAATAACTCTTATTAAAGACAATGTTTTATATAGGGATAAAAAGCTTCAATTACTTGACAATTCAAATATTGAATCCATTTTTATTGATAGTAATAACCATATTTGGATTGGTACAAATGCAAGTGGATTGTTTAAATATGACGGTGATAGTTTAATTCACTATAATGATTTAAAAAAAATCACATCCGGCGCAATTTATGCAATTTTCGAAGATTATTCAGGCAATGTTTGGATTGGTACAATAAAGGGAGAAGTTATTAAATATAAGGACAATGTTTTCGTACCATGCGACATGCATAACACTTCCGAAGAAATATTTTCATTTTATCAGGATAGTGAAGGAATTATTTGGGTTTCTTCAAGCAATGGTATTTATACTATTTCAAATGATAAATTGCAAAGGCATCCTAATTTAAATATCAGGTTTGTGGAAAATATTGTCGAAGATATTAATGGCTATCTATGGATTTCATCTTCTGCCGATGGACTTTACAGGTATAATAAGGTTACTAATCAAACAGAATGTTTATCTGAAAAAAATGGTTTACCAAATAATCGTGTAGTAAAAATCATATTTGATAAGCAAGGGAATTTATGGGGCGGAACTTACAGAAAAGGATTATTTCAAATTACAGATGGTAAATTTACATGTTACTCAGAATCGGAAGGTTTAATTTCTAATGTAAACACTGCAATTATGCAGTATGCAAAAAATGAATTTTGGGTTGCAAATGAAAACGGAACAATTGATATTATAAAGAATGGACAAATAAGTAAATTAAAAACCCAAATACCTTTAGAAAGTCCTCACATCAAACATATGTATAAAGATAGTAAAGGAAACGTGTGGATTAGTACTTATGGCGGTTTATTAAAAATTGGTAATAACAAAGAAAAACTATTTAATATAAATAATGGATTCCCTGATAATTATATAAGAAAAACGTTTGAAGATGCAAACGGTAACATATGGATCGCTACCAATCGTACTGGGATTCATAGAATTGATAAAGATGGAAGTATTTACACCATAAATTCAGACAATGGCCTGAGTACTAATTATGTAATGACTGTAATGCAGTATAATCCAGACATTATAGTAGCAGGAACGAAAAAGGGTATTAATTTCATAAAAAATGATTCAGTAATCAAGCAATATGATATGGCTGACGGATTACCTGATAATATGATTTTTAATATCTATAAAGACGATGATGATATACTTTGGATTTCAACTAATACAGGAATTTCGAGGTTTGAAAATAATGTTTTCACCAATTATACTGTTAAAAATGGATTACAAAATAATACTGTATTTGATATTATAGAAGATAATTTAGGTTTCTTTTGGGTGCCTGGCCCAAAAGGTATTATGAAAGTTTCCAAAAATCAACTAAACGAATATGCTGCAAAAAAAATAGATAAAATCGATTATGAATTCTACGATAAAAGCGATGGAATGAAAAATAGCGTTTGCCTTGGGGCTACAGAATCCCTTAGAGATACTCAAGGTAATTTATGGTTTTTAACAACAGGAGGAGTTGCTTGCATAAATCCAGAGAAAATTACTCTAAATAATGAATTACCTCCTATTTTTATTGAAAAGGTTTATACAAATGATTTTTCTTTTAATCTTAAAGAGCTTATTAATATTCAACCAAAATATAAACGATTTAATGTAAAATACACTGCTATAGATTTAGTTTTCCCCGAAGAAATACTGTTTAAATACAAACTTGAACCTTTTGAAGACCAGTGGATTGATGCCGATAAAATGCGAAATGTTTCTTATACCAATATTGATCCGGGAAGTTATACTTTTAAAGTACTATCAACTAATAGTCAAGGAATTTGGAATGAAAATTTTGTTTCGATTAAAATTAAAATACTACCCGCATGGTATCAAACTTTAATATTTAAAATCTTCATAGTTGCCTTTATTTTAGGAGTCCTGTTTCTGTGGAATAAATCGCGTATTTATAGAATAAAAAAACAAAGAAATATATTAGAAAAACAAGTTAAGGAAAGAACTTCTCAAATAAATCAACAAAATGGAGAAATTCTAACTCAAAGCGATGAATTAAGAGCACAACGTGATTACGCACAAGATCAAAAAAAACAAATTGAAGAACAAAATAAGGAACTTGAAAAACATAGAAATAACTTAGAGAATTTAATTACAGAAAGAACAAAAGATTTGGAGCTTGCAAAAGAAAAAGCGGTAGAAAGTGACCGATTAAAATCTTCGTTTTTAGCAAATATGTCGCATGAAATAAGAACTCCAATGAATGCCATTATCGGCTTTTCCAACTTATTGGTCGATAATGATTTGGATTCCGAATCTAAATCACAACTTACCAGTGAAATAACAAAAAATGGATTTACTCTATTGAATCTTATTGAAAATATTCTGGACTTAGCAAAAATTGAAACAAAACAAATAAAAATTATAAAAGCTGAGTTTAGCTTTATAGATCTCCTAAAGGAATTGCATTTCGATTATGTAGACATAGTATCCGATAAGGAATTTAATTTTATTTTAAATCCTGATATAAAAGAGGATATAATAATATTTTCTGATCAGGGAAGAATCCAACAAATTTTAAAAAATCTGATTGAAAATGCGATTAAATATACAGAAGAAGGAACTGTAGAACTTGGATACCAAACTGAAAACAACTATATATCAATCTTTATAAAGGATACTGGAATTGGTATGAACAAACAACAACTTGCTCATATTTTTACCAGGTTTACGAAGATTGAAGACGAGAAACAAAAGCTATATGAAGGTGCTGGATTAGGGCTGGCAATTTGTAAAAATTTGATTGAATTATTAGGGGGCGAAATTAATGTGGAATCTGAAATTGAAAAAGGTTCTGTTTTTACTATTAAAATTCCAATAAAGCAAATTAACAAATTTGAAGTTAGCGATAAATTAAAATCAGAATATACTAAACAATACAATTGGTCGAATAAAACTATATTAATTGCAGAAGATGATGATAGCAATTTTCGTTTTTTCACAATGACCTTATCTGAAACTAATATCAATATTATTCGTGCAAAAAATGGCATTGAAGCTGTTGAAAAAAGTGTCAACAATGAAATTGATATGATTTTAATGGACATAAAGATGCCCGAAATGGACGGATTGGAAGCAACTGAAAGAATAAAAAAACAAAAACCAGACTTACCTATTATAGCTCAAACAGCTTTTGCTATGGAAAATGACAAAGAATTAAGTTTAGAAGCAGGATGTAACGCATATATTAAAAAACCAATTCAAAAAGCAAAACTTCTAAGTTTAATGAGCCAATTCTTATCTTAACTCCATCCAACATTCATCTATAATTATTCCATATGTATCAAAAACACTTTTGATAATTTGTGAAAGTCCTTTTTTTTCAATAATTTATAAATGTTTTGTTGTTAGTTAACATAAGTTCTGAAAAACACATTTCAGGTAAATATATCCCAGTGTTACTATCTCAAATATTCTAAATGATATTTATAAACATTGGTAAGGTTTATATGAAAAAAATAATTATAATTTTTTGTTTAATTTCTAATGCCTACTTTGTCTATACTCAGGAGTATAAAGAATTAGGGTCTCCCTTTATTCATAATTATTTACCAGAAGAATATCCAGGCTTTCCTCAAATTTGGTCAATAACGCAAGATAACACAGGAATAATGTATTATGGAAATAACAACGGATTAACAATTTATAACGGAACTGACTGGCAGCTAATTCCAATGCCCAACAGTTCTGTAGTATATACCTTGGTGAAGGGAACAGACGGAAGAATCTTTATTGGGGCACAGTCAGAATTTGGATACTTAGCTTTTGATTCAAAAGGAGCTTATCAAAAAATAAAATTGAGATTAGAATAAACAATAAACTTAAAAAAGAGGATTTCATTATATATACAGCACCTTTTCGTCTACAACAAATATTATCTAACTTAATTGATAATGCCCTGAAATTTACTGAAAAAGGATTCATAGAATATGGTTGCTTTTATAGTAAAAAAAACGACCAGAAATTAACTTTTTATGTTAAAGATACTGGTATAGGATTGTCACCGGAGCAACAAATTAAAATATTTAACCGATTCAATAAAATTGAAGATGATAAGAAGAAGTTATATAGAGGAGCAGGCTTGGGTCTGGCAATAAGTAAGAACTTGACTGAACTACTTAATGGCAAATTATGGGTCGAATCTGAAAAAGATAAGGGCTCAACCTTTTATTTTACCCTTCCATTTAGTAAATTAGCTCAAAGAGAAAAACTATAAATCAAAGTTCCATGATAATAAACTCATATAAATGGAGTAATAAAACCATACTGATTGCTGAGGATGAAGATAGCAACTATCGATATCTTGAAATGGTTCTTAACAAAACAAAGGCAAATATTTTATGGGCAAAAGATGGCATTGAAGCCATTAATATGTGTAAACAACATGAGCCGGATTTAATTCTTATGGATATAAAAATGCCAAACATGGATGGACTTGAAGCCACAAGAACAATAAAGAAGACTCATCCCGAAATCCCAATAATTGCTCAAACAGCTTATGCTATGGAAAATGATGAGCATTTAAGTCTGGAAGCCGGATGTAATGCATATTTATCAAAACCCATAAAAGCAAATAGACTATTAGAAGTTTTAGCAACATTTTTAATAGGTGAATAAAAAAACACTCAACCTAATTATTATTTATAATGAATAATCCTGATTTAATTTTAAAAAAAATCCGTTTGGGAGTTATAATATTCGTAATAAGCATAACAACAGCATCATTATTTGCTCAAAATACAGATGAATATAACTTCGAAAAATTATCAATCAAGGATGGTCTTTCTCATAGCAATGTTTATACAATAATTCAGGATCAATCAGGATATCTATGGTTTGGGACTCAAGATGGATTAAATAAATACGATGGATACGAATTTAATATTTACAGACATGAAATAGATAATCCCAATTCTCTTACCACCGGTAATTTCGGAAAAATGATTCAGGACTCTTTAGGAATATTTTGGTTTGGGACATTTGGAGGTGGAATTGACAGGTTTGATCCTAGAACAAACACATTTACAAACTTTTCAAATAAACCGGATGATCCAAATAGCCTTAGCAATAATCAGGTTTTATTTGTATTTGAAGATAGCCAAAACAATATTTGGGTTGGAACATCCAACGGGGGATTAAACAAATTCAATAAAAAAGAAGAGAATTTTACACGTTTTCACCCTGAACCGGATAATCCGAAAAGTTTCAGCGATTTGCGTGCAAAAAGCGTGTGTGAGACAAGTAACAAAGAATTATGGTTTGGAACAGGAAATGGATTGAATAAATACAATCCATCCGACGAAACCTTTAAGATTTACACACACGATCCAAAAAATATTAACAGTATTAGTTCAAATAGTATTCAGCACTTATTTGCTGATGAAGACGGAATAATATGGATTGCTTATAGAGAAACAGGTATCAGTAAATTTGATTCAAAAACCGAAACTTTTACACATTACAAACATAATCCACACAATCAATCCAGTTTAAGTGATAATAATTGTGAGTTTATTACAAAAGATTCATATGGATATTTTTGGATAGGAACATACCAGGGAGGCTTAAACAAATTTGATCCTGAAAAGGAAACATTTATTCGTTTTAAACATAATCCAAATGATGAAGAAAGTATTAGTCATAACAGAATTGAATATATTTTCGAAGATAATTCAAGAAATTTATGGATAGCAACACGTGGAGGCGGTATTAATAAACTGGACCTTAAACCACGTAAATTTAAAAATATAATTCACAATCCTGAAATTAAAAACACATTGCCACATCCTAGTGTTATGGCAATTGATATAGATGAAAACGAAAATCTATGGATCGGAACTGATGGAGGAGGTATCTCGAAGTATAATCTAAAAACGAAAGTTTTTACACATTTTCAAAATATCCCTTCAAATAATAATTCTCTGAGTGTAAACAGAGTATGGTCCGTTTTAGTCGATCGGGAAGGCATTATTTGGGCAGGAACATACAGAGGTGGGTTAAACAGGATTGAATATAAAAACGGTAAATATCACTTTACAAGATATCTTGGCAAACGAGGTGATAATTCTAGTCTTAGTAATAATCAAATTAATACTATTGTTGAAGATAAAAACGGAACAATCTGGATTGCCACATCTAATGGATTGAACAAACTTATTAAAGCTGATAATCCTGAGGATTATACGTTTAAACATTATTTCCAAAACAAAATCGATTCTTTAATTTTCATCGATAACTACATTAGTAACTTATATCTGGATAGTCAGGACAGACTTTGGATTGGATCGTATGCTGGTGGTTTATTTCAGTTTTTACCTGAAAAAGAAGAGTTTATTAATTATTCACCAACAAAGTATGACTCTACAAAATTTAAAAGAGACCTTCATGTATTAATAGTTTTTGAAGATCGTAACAAAAATTTATTGCTTGGTACAGAATCAAGCGGTATAATAAAATTTGACAGAGAAAGAGGATCTTTTTCCATGCATCCTAAAAATAGTAATCTGCTTAGTAATATGATTATTGGACTTGCTGAAGATGATATAGGTAATTTATGGATTAGTTCATCCAGAGGTTTATCAAAATACTCACCATGGAATGATAAATTAACTAATTATACTTATAATGATGGACTTGAGAGTAGCGGTTTCAACAGAAATGCTATATTGAAATGCAATGATGGCAATATGTTCTTTGGAAGCAACTCTGCATTAACATATTTTAATCCTCTGGAAGTAAGTAGCAATCCTTTTATTCCTGAGGTTGTTATTACCGATTTCAGGATTCTGAACAATTCCGACTGGGGAAATAGTTTGTTGCCTTTTAATAAAATTCAATATGAAAACAGACCTATTGAACTTACAAAGAAAGATTACTTTTTTATTATTGAGTTTGCTGCACTTGATTTTACTAGCACACCGCAAAATCAGTATGAATATATGCTTGAAGGATTTGATGAAGACTGGATTGATGCAGCCAATAACAGAACGGCAACTTACACCAATATTGATCCTGGATTTTATACATTTAAAGTAAAAGGGAGCAATAATGATAAAGTTTGGAACGAAAACCCGGTCGAACTTGAAATAAAAGTAATACCACCATTCTATAAAACAAGAGGATTTGTAATTTCCTTAGTATTTCTTGGTTTCATCTTCATATTTACATATATAAAACTGAGAACTAAGAATTTAATAAAAGATAAAAGAAATCTTGAAGAAAAAGTTATAGAAAGAACTAATGAAATTAGCCTCCAAAAAGAAGAATTAAAAACTCAGGCAGAAAATCTTGAGAAAATTAATGAGCAACTTGAACATCAACAGGAAAAGCTTGAAAATTTAGTTCAGGAACGTACTAAGGATCTTGAAGTTGCTAAAAACAAAGCTGAAGAATCTGACCGTTTAAAATCTGCATTTCTTGCAAATATGTCGCATGAAATAAGAACTCCAATGAATGCTATAATTGGCTTTTCAAATTTAATAAATGATCAGGATATAGAAAAAAATCATAGAGCGGAACTTGCTAATCTGATTAAGAAAAATAGTAATTCTTTATTAAATCTAATCGATGATATTATTGATATTGCAAAGATCGAAGCTGGTCAACTGGATATAAGCGAAAAAGGATGTTTTGTTAATCAAATATTTAAGGACCTGTTAATGGAGTTTGAGGACAATATTATTTCTAATGATAGAGTAGTATTAAAAGTTGGTGAAGAGCAATTATTTAACACGCTTGAGATAAAAACGGATCCATATAGATTACATCAGATTCTGAAAAATTTAATAAGTAATGCCATTAAGTTTACCGAAAATGGAATAGTGGAATTTGGTTACCGAACAGGTAAAGATAAGATTCAATTTTTTGTTAAAGATACGGGAATAGGAATAAGCCCGGAACAACAAAATCAGATCTTTACAAGATTTAATAAAATTGAAGATAATAAGAAAAAGATTTACAGAGGAGCTGGTCTTGGATTAACAATTACAAAGAACCTCGTTGAAATAATGGGGGGAGAAATAAATGTAGAATCGGAATTAAACAAGGGTTCTGTATTTAAATTCGATATGCCTTTTGAACTTATTCAAGCAACTTCAGAAAAAAAGATAAGTACTAAAAAAGGTATTTCGAAATATAACTGGAATCAAAAAACAATTCTAATTGCCGAAGATGAGGAAAGCAATTTCAAATTTCTTGAGATGATAATCCGTAAAACATCTGCAGAATTGTTATGGGCAAAAACAGGCCAGCAAGCTATTGATATTTGTATGGGTAATTATAAGATAGATTTAATCTTAATGGATATTAAAATGCCAGAAATGGATGGTCTTGAGGCTATAAGAAAAATCAGAGCAAAACAAAGTAAAGTTCCTATCATTGTTCAATCGGCTTATTCGATGCCTGAAGACCAAAATCTAAGTTTTGATGCTGGTGCTAACGAGTTTATTTCAAAACCAATAGGTACAGAAAAATTATTATCTGTAATTAACAAACATCTAATAGGTTAAAAACACATTGTAATCCTCGATATTTTTAACATTTATTTAACTTTTATTAGATTTTCCTTAACATTTTTTGACTTAATCTTAAACTAACTTTGATTTAGAATTTAAATCTATAATTGTTATGTGGAAAAATTATCTCAAAATCTCCTTAAGGAGTATCCTTAAACACAAAAAAATAAGCTTAATAAATATTTTTGGATTAGCTGCTGGTATTGCAAGTAGCTTAATCATTTTTGCTTATGTAAACAATGAATTGAGCTACGACAAGTTTCATAAGAACAGAGAACAAATCTACAGAGTTACAACCCATTTTAATATGGGTAATAATAGTATAACTCTTGCAATGAGTACGCCTGCTTTGGGTCAAACAATTAAAGAAGAATATCCCGAGGTAAAGGATTTTGTCAGAATTCGAAAAACCGAAGAGTTCAAACTAGAAATAAACGATCAAATCTTTAATGAGAAAAATCTTTACTACGCCGACTCAAGCTTTTTTGATGTATTTACTTATAAGTTAGCTATTGGCGATCCAAAAACTGTTTTGAGCGCCCCCTACTCTATTCTATTATCAAAAGAAAAAGCAGAAAAGTACTTTAGTGACCAGAATCCTATCGGTCAAAAATTAATAATTGATGATGAAGATGAATTTACAGTGACTGGAATTTTAGATGATATTCCATTCAACACTCAGATATTTTGTGAATATTTAATCTCATACAACACAATTGATGCTAAAAAGAAATTAGCCGGGACATATAACAACGGTAATTTTATGGAATTTCAAGATGATTATGTTTATATTCTCGTTAATCCTAATACAGACATAAAAAATAGATCTGAAAAAATGAATGCTTTGGTTGATGAAAATGTTCCTGATCATTTTAAACCAATTTATGATATAAGTTTAATGCCTTTAAGTGATATTTATTTCAGCAAAGATGTTGCAGGCAGCTTAGATCCTGAAGGAAATAAAAAATACATTTGGATTTTTCTTACAATTTCAGGCATTTTGGTTCTAATTGCAGCAATCAATTTTATGAATCTATCCACTTCAAGATATATGCACAGGGTAAAAGAGGTTGGAATACGTAAAGTTTTTGGTGCGTTAAGAAAACATCTGGTTTACCAGTTTATTGGCGAATCGATGATTATTACATTAATCGCCCTATTTATTGGAATAATTACAGCGCATCTAATAAATCCTGCACTTAATAATTTCATCGGAAAAACCCTGGAAATATCTTTTTTAAATGATTTTAAACTGTTAGGATTCCTTTTGTTTATTACCATTTTTATTGGTTTTATTTCGGGAAGCTATCCAGCCTTCTTTTTATCGAAGTTTTCGCCTAAAGATGTTTTTAATTTAAATGGGATTAAAAATAATTCAGGCATTAATTTAAGAAGGATTTTAGTTATACTTCAGTTTACAATTGCTTCATCATTAGTAATTTTTACATTATTTATATTTGCTCAGCTAAAATTTGTTAAATCAACTGATTTAGGATTTAATAAAGACAATTTAGTAATACTACCTATTAGTCAGAAAGAAGTTCTTCCACGATATAAAACTTTAAAAAGTGAAATGGGAACATTAAATAATGTTTCGTATGTAAGTTGCGCATCATCTTTTTCAGCAAGCGGGCATTTAGCCTTGCAGAATATTCCTTTATCAGAAGGTTCTGATGAGAATTTACTTATTCAGCGTATGGAGGTAGACGAAGACTACATAAATGCCATGCAAATTGAAATGATCGAAGGAAGGTTTTTTTCAGAAGAATTTCCTTCAGACAGGACTGAATCTGTTATACTAAACGAAACCGCTGTTAAAGAACTCAATCTGGAGAATCCGATTGGTAAATCAATACCAATGGGTGGCGAAGAGAAAAGAACAGTTATAGGAATAATCAAAGATTTCCATAGTCAATCACTAAAAAACAAGATTAATGCAACTATAGTTTTACCAATCCAAGAAGATAGTGAAAACATGGCAAGCATGACTAATGTAATGGGTATTAAAATTAAAGATAACCAAACTGAAGAAGCACTAAAGGCTATTGAAAATAAATGGGCTGAGTTGTTTCCTGAGATTGACTTTGAATATGAATTCTTAGAAGATGCGTATTACAATCAATATTCATCGGATATAAAAATGAGTAAACTCTTTCTATACTTTTCTGGATTAATAATTTTTATTTCTTGCTTAGGAATATATGGTTTGGCTTCATTTTCAATTGAAAAAAGAATAAAAGAAATTGGAATTCGAAAAATTTTAGGGGGCTCATTAAAAAGTATTTCTATTTTACTATCAAAACAATTTATGATTTGGGTAATTATTTCATATGTAATAGCTGTTCCAATTGTATATTACTTTATCGAAAAGTGGTTTAGAGATTTTGCATATCATGTTGATATTAGCTGGCCACAATTTGTTATTGGAATGATATTAATATTTATTATTTCATTATCAACAGTATTGCTACAAACATTAAAGGCAGCAAAAACAAACCCTGCCGAAGTGTTACGATACGAATAATGTAAATTAATAATTCAGAAACAACCCGAATTTCAACATTGAAATCCGGGTTGTTAGTTTAAATATATTCGAAGAATTGATTTTTGCTAATAAATTAATTACTTTAATTGACTCTTATTATTATAAAAACCATGCGATGAAAAATATTGTCAAATTTGTTCTCCCACTATTATTAGTAATAGCTATTCCGATTATTCTATTTATGCAAAAAGAAGAAAATGATCTTCAGAAAATAGATAGAATAAGTGAAAAAGTTTTTAAAGAATTTCATCCAACAGGATTAAGCGTTTTAGTGGTAAAAGACAATAAAATAATATACGAAGAATCGTTTGGTTATAAGAATTCCAATACTGTTGATTTTTTAAATAACAATGATATTTTCAATATTGCATCATGTACAAAGGCTTTTACAGCTGCAGCTATTGGCAAATTGGTAGATGATGGTCTTGTAAACTGGAACGACAAAGTAATTGATTATATCCCGGAGTTTAAATTATCAGATAAATACATAACACAAAATGTAGAAATAAGAGATATTTTATCGCATAGAACAGGTTTGGGAACTTTTTATGGCGATTTGCTTTGGTACAATACCGATTATTCGAATAAAGATGTAATAAACCGAATGCAATATCTTCCTATTATTTATGACTTTAGAACAAATCTCGGATACCAAAACAATATGTACATGATTGCAGGTGAGATTATTGAGAGAGTTTCAGGCAAATCATGGGAAAGTTTTATTCAGCAAAAATTCTTTACACCACTAGAGATGAAAAGCTCAAGAACTTCAAATTATCAGTTTGATGGTACCGAAGAGATTGCTTTTCCTCATTACAATGATTCAACTATTAACTATTATGATTTTAATGCAGGAAAACCTGCAGCATCAATTTGGTCAAACGTGCGTGACTTAGCAAACTGGACAATGATGTTATTAAATGATGGAAAATGGAAAAACGAACAAATTCTTTCCTCAGAAACAGTTAGAAATTTAACATCTGCTCAAACCATAAGATATGTATCGGAAGAAAAAGAAAGCTTTGGAATACATTTTAGAAATTATGCTCTAGGATGGAACACATATGATTATAACGGAAGAAAAATAATTGAGCATAATGGTGGTATGCCTGGATATATTAGCAAAGTTTCTATTATACCTGAAGAAAATTTAGGAATAATAATTTTAAACAATGGCTTTGAGCTTTATGGTAACAACGCCATTTTTTATTCAATTATTGATATTATAACTGATCAATTCACCAACGATTGGATTAATTACTATTTGTCCAAAAAGCTGGAATCGGAAAGTGATGAGAGAGAATTCGAAAAAGAAAGAATTACAAGTAAAAATCCTGATTCTAAACCTACTTTAGCTTTGCAAAAGTATGCAGGAAAATACCATGATAAAATGTATGGAGATGCATTGGTGAAATTTGAGAATAATAAATTAACTCTTACTTTGTTACCCGCTAAATTAATTTTCACTGGTGTACTAGAGCATTGGTCAGAAAATACATTTAAAGTCCAATTTAAAGATCCGTTTCTACCTTTTGGTCTTATTCAATTTGAATTAAACGAGTCAGAAAATATTATTGGATTTAAAATTGATTTACCCTCTGGTGATTTTCATTTTCAAAACCTCGATTTTAAAAAGATTAATTAAACATTCTTGATAATATGTTGTTTGGGTAGTTAAATATTAAACTAATCAATTTATTATGAAAAGGAATATGGGTATTGCAGATAAGGTAATCCGAATTCTAATTGCGATTGTTATTGCCTTATTATTTTACTTTAAAGTTGTAACAGGAACATTAGGTATTGCATTGTTGGTTTTTGCAGGAATTTTTGTATTAACCAGCTTTATTAGTTTTTGTCCACTTTATACTATTTTTGGATTTAGCACTTGTCCTGCAAAAAAACCAGAATAAAAAAAGAAAGGCTGTTCAAATGCAGCCTTTTTTAATTCCCTAAAACTCTTCATCACCTCCCATATCATCCATCTCACCATTAGATCTATTTTTTCTATCAGGTTTATAATTATTAATTTTAAAAGCTAAAGTTAATGTTACAGTTGGCGATTTTGGAATAAAATAAAAATAAGAATAAAAATCATCGCCTTCATAAGTTGAAGAATGGCGCATTGTAGCGAACAAATCTCTGGCTTGTAAAGTTGCAGCCAATTTATTTTTAAAGAAACTCTGTCGAACTGCTAAATTAGCCATTAAGAATCCATCACGTTCTCCCTGAGCAGTAATTGTTGGGCTATTATACATTCCGTTTAACTGAACTCTCGTGGTTTTTCCTAATCGTAATGTATTATTAAATCGTGCATTCCAGTTAAAACTACTTTCTGAAAAATCTTTTCCGTCAAGTTCTCCCTCAACACGATAATCGTAAATATTACCCATTAAATCGATATGCCACCATTTTTGCACGTCAACAGCAAGCATTAGTTCAATACCCAATGAATAGTCGTCTCCTACATTTTCGTAAGATGTTAAATAAACATTTTCGTCATAAACACTTTTTATTCGTTCAATTTTATTATTTGTAATTCGATAATATACTTCGGCAGAAAACGAATTTCTACCAAACTTATTCAGGTAACTTAATTCATATGAATCAATATATTCCGGTAGAATATCGGGGTTACCAATTCTCACATTATAGGCGTCTGTCCATGTTAAGAATGGTTCAAAATACCAACCTCTTGGTCTTTTTATCCTTCTTGTATAACTTGCCATTGTTTGTTGATCTTTTGGTAAATTATATGACATATGTACTGTAGGAAACAAATCCCAACGATCAATTACTGAACTTTCACCTGTTTCGAGCAGTTTAATTTCACGAAAAGTATATTCGCCACGAAGCCCTCCCTGATAACCGAAGTTGCCAATTTCGCCTGAGTACAAAGAATATATTGAGTGAATATCTCTGTCGTGAGTTACATCGTGCATAAAATCAGTCATATAATCATAAACCTGAGTTACAGAATTATACTGATACATTTCAGCAAGCTGATCACTGTCTTCAATTCTGAATTTATATCCTGCTTCAAACTTATCGTCTATTCTAAGTGGCAAGGTATAATCCATTTGGAAAGTATAATGTTTTCTCGGACCTGACTCTAAAGATCTTTGTCCACTTGTCACTACATTATTATCATCAAATAATTGATTAAAATTATCTTCCTCAAAATCGCGTGAACTAAAATTAAATAGTGAATTAATTTCGTGTCCTTTTTTCATAAACTTATGATTATATCCTAAGCTTAATGTGTAAAATAATCCCCCACGATCTGATACCTGTTCACTCTTATATATCTCATTGGTTGAAACCGGAGAAGTATAATTCTGATAGTCAGTAAAGCTTGAGCCTCCCATTTCCCAGTTTCCAACTCTTGCATTAAAATTAAGTGAGCTTTGTGGGTTAAGAGTTAAATCAAAACCTGTTCGTACATTATAAGTTTTTCTTCCACGACTAAAATCCCCATCAGATAATAAATAAGAAGTTGTATCATTAAATAAGGTTCTGTTTTCTGTCTCAATACTTCCTTCACGATTTCTATTATTAAGATCAGCTCCTACATATATATTTAATCTTTCTTTTCTCCAGTTTATAAGAAAATCGCCACCATACCTCTCTTGCGTACCAGCATTTATATTAACAATTCCATTAAAACCCTGTAGTTTATTCTTTTTGGTGATTATATTTATTATTCCTGAAGTCCCATCAGGATCATACTTTGCAGAAGGATTCGTAATAACTTCAATATTCTCAATTGCACTTGCAGGTATCTGACTTAAAGCATCGCTCGGATCGAGAACTGTTGGTTTATTATCAATTAAAACTGTAAAACTTGTACTTCCCCGTAAGCTTACATTCCCCTCAATATCAACAGTAACAGAAGGAATGTTTTCCAAAATCTCAACAGCAGTTCCTGAAGCTGATGTATGTTGCTGACTTACATTTATAATTTTTTTATCTATTTTATATGTCATAGTTGGACGATCTGCAACAACAACTGCTTCACCGATTTCCTCAACAGCAGGTTCCAATGTTAACTGACCTAAATCAATATTTTTATCATTTGGTCGTATAGCAACATCATATAACAATTTAGATTTATAACCAATAAATGTGATTTCAATAATGTACATTCCAAAATCAACATCTTTTATTTTGAAAAAACCTGTCTGATCCGTTATAGTACCATTAACAACCTGATTGTTACGTTTTCTTGTCATCGAGATTGTTGCATATTCTAAAGGTTGATTTGAATTGGAATCAAAAACAAATCCCTTTAAAGATCCCAGACTTGCCTCAGTAGGTTTATTATCTTCAGAAAATACATTGATTGATAAAAACATCAATAAAACATAAGTAATAATTTTATTCATCTTTAAAAAATTTATAATTACAGTTTAAATATTAAAATCATTTCAAACTTTAGACACTAAGACAAAACAATTATTACATTAGTTTAATAATATTTTCATTATTTTAAATAAAAAAAGCACTTGCAAATATTGCAAGTGCTTACCTGTCTAATTTATTGACTTTTACTTTTCAATATCCTTCATACTTAACTGTATTCTTTTTCTTGGCAAATCAACATCGGTAACTTTTACTTTAACATGTTGATGCAATTTTACTATTTCATTCGGATCAGAAACAAAGCGATTTGCCAATTGAGAAATATGTACCAAACCATCTTGTTTTACCCCAACATCAACAAAAGCTCCAAAATTCGTAATATTTGTAACAATTCCGGGTAATTCCATTCCAATATGCAGGTCTTCTATTTTATGAATTCCGTGTGCAAATTCAAATACTTTAATTCCTTGACGTGGATCACGACCCGGTTTGGATAATTCTTTAAGAATATCATTTAAAGTTGGCAATCCCACATCTTTTCCAACATAGTTTTCCAATTTTATTTGCTTTCTCAGATCCTCATTTTTAATCAAATCAATTACCTCACAATTTAAATCCGAAGCCATTTTCTCTACAATTTTATATCTCTCAGGATGAACAGCGCTATTGTCTAATAGATTTTCGGCTTTATCAATTCTAAGGAAACCTGCTGCCTGTTGAAAAGCCTTATCGCCCATTCGTTTTACATTCTGTAATTCTTTTCTGGATTTAAAAGCACCATTTTCTTTCCTATAATCAACAATATTCTGTGCTAATTGCGGACCAAGACCTGAAATATAAGTTAACAAGTGCTTGCTTGAAGTATTTAGGTTTACACCAACCATATTCACACTACTTTCTACAACCTGATCTAATTTGCCTTTTAACTTATTCTGATCAACATCATGTTGGTATTGACCTACACCAATTGATTTAGGGTCAATTTTCACTAATTCAGCCAATGGATCCATTAATCTTCTTCCTATCGAAACTGCTCCACGAACAGTAACATCATACTCAGGAAATTCTTCACGAGCTACAGATGATGCTGAATAAATTGATGCTCCATCTTCACTTACAACAAAAACCCTCACATCTGTCGTAAATCTTATTTTTTTAACTAAGGCTTCTGTTTCACGACTTGCAGTTCCGTTACCAATTGCTATTGCATCAATTTTAAAGGTTTCAACCATTGAATCTATTTTCTTCATAGCCATTCCTTTCTCATTCTGAGGCTGATGCGGATATATTGTTTCGTTATGCACAAGATTACCCTGAGCATCAATACATACAATTTTACATCCTGTTCTGAAACCCGGATCAATAGCTAAAACATTTTTCTGACCAAGTGGTGCCGCCAATAAAAGTTGTCGAAGATTATCAGCAAAAACTTTTATTGCTTCCTCATCTGCTTTTTCTTTCGATGAGTTTTTATATTCAGTTTCAATTGATGATGATAAAAGTCTTTTATAGGAATCCTTAATAGCTTCACGAACTTGCTGTGAAACATCATAAGCGCCATCAACAAATTGGTTTTCTAACATTTCAATAGCTTCATTCTCTTCGGAAGAAATTGAGACTTTTAAAAATCCCTCATTCTCTCCTCTTCGCATTGCCAATAATCTATGAGAAGGACAGCGTTTTAATGGCTCTTCCCATTCAAAATAATCTTTATACTTTATTCCTTCAAGCTCTTTTCCTTTAATTGATTTTGATTTAATTATTGATTTATGCTGAAACAATCTTCTTATATTATTTCTTGCTCTTACATTTTCAGTTATCCACTCTGCAATTATATCGCGTGCACCCTGAAAAGCATCTTCAATTGTAGGAACTTCATCGTTTATAAATTGTTCTGCTTTACCAGTAATATTAAGCTCCTGTTGCTTCATTATTATTTTAGCCAAAGGCTCCAGTCCTTTTTCTTTCGCTTTTGTTGCCCTTGTTTTCTTTTTAGGTTTATATGGTAAATAAATATCCTCAAGTTCAGTTAAAGTATCAGCCTCCTCAATCCGTTTTTTTAATTCATCCGTTAAATTACCCTGCTCTTCAATTGTTTTTAAAATAGTTTCTCTCCTCGAATCAATTTCCATTAGCTTTGCAAGCTGTTCTTTTATTGCAGCAATTTGCACCTCGTCTAAACTACCTGTAGCTTCTTTCCTGTATCTGCTCACAAAAGGAATAGTTGCTCCTTCGTCAAATAATTGAATTGTATTTTTTACTTGCCAGTCTTTTACAGAAAGGTCGGTTGATATTTTTAGAATATGATTTTCGTTCATAATATACTTATTTTAAGAGAAGCTAATTTAATGATTTTATAATTTCATTTAAAAAAAAGATACTAACAAAAAACATGGTATCCTTAACAAGATCAAATGTTTTGAAGAAATTAGAAATGTAACTATTTACTTAAAAATATATTAATTTTTTCCAACAAATCTGTTTTGTCTATTGGTTTTGCAATATAATCATCACACCCGGATGCCAGAATATTTGGTTTGTCTTCTTTCATAGCATTAGCTGTTTGTGCTATAATGGGCAAATCGGGTCTAAATTCTTTTATTTGTGCAGTTGCTTCAAGACCATCAAGAATTGGAAGTTGAATATCCATTAAAACAAGATCAATGCTTTCTTCTTTTTTGCAGATTTCAACAGCTTTTTCTCCATCCGGCGCATGAATAAATTTTACTTCTGTATTCTTAAGAAATTTGGTTAATAATTCATAAGAAATTTGGGAATCTTCAACAATAAGAATTGTTTTATCACTCCATAAATAATGAATCGTATTTTTACTTGAAGATTCATGTTCATTCTTCTTTTCAACGAGTTTTAATGGTATAGAAAAATAAAATGTAGAACCTTCTCCTTTTTCAGAATCCACCCAAATTCTGCCATCCAAATTATCTATAATCCCCTTTGATATTGACAATCCAATTCCTGAACCACCAAACCTTCTGGTCATTTTATCTTCAACTTGACGAAATCTTTCAAAAATTATTTCTTTTTCAGGTTCAGTAAGTCCTATTCCCGTGTCTTTAACGAAGAAAAAAATATTTGGTGATTCTATAAAGTATCCAAACTTAATAGATCCCTTTGTGGTAAATTTTAAGGCGTTATTTAGCAGATTAAATAAAACCTGTCTAATTCTATTACCATCAGAATATATGGCTATGTCTTTATATTCAAATTCTTTTTCAACATGAATTTTAATATCCTGCTTTTCATGATTATCACGTTCGGCAATAAAAAAGCTAAGAAGTTCATCCAATAAATTACTTAAATTGCATTCGGAATACTCAATCTTTAGTTTTTTTGATTCAATTTTTGATAAATCAATAACATCGTTAATCAAATCCAAAATGATATAACCACTCTTATGAATAATCTGTAAGTATTTATTTCTGGTTTCAGGATCAATATCAGGAGAATCATTTAATAGTTTTGAAAATCCTATAATTCCATTCATTGGAGTTCTAAATTCATGAGACATATTAGCTAGGAAAGCAGACTTTAATTTGTTTGCCTCTTCGATTTTCTCATTAGCAAGTTGCAATTTTTCGTTGTTAAGTTCAATATTTTTTAATTGCCTTCGTTCCTGCTTAATTTTTGCCTTTCTGAAGAATATATATAGCCATAGTACAATAATAACAAGTAGTAATAACATAAATATTATACTAAAGAAAACAGTTTGTTGTCTGTTCTTTGTTAAAAATGACAAAGGACTATTTATAATAACTGAATTATCAGGCAAATTTCTTTTTCGAATTCCGAACCGTTTTAATTCCTTATTATCAAACCTATATGAAGATTCAGACATTTCAATATTAATTTCATTTACAATATCTCCATTAAGTATTTTTTGAGCAATATTAGCAGCTTTATATCCTTGATCATAGCCTGAAATAATTTTACCTCCAATTATTCCTTTCCCAAGATAAAAATTCCAAACTCCATATAAAGGTACTTTAGCATGTTTTCTTAGGTTCCTAACTATTTCATCATACGAACAGTATTCATTTAATCTATCTTTAGTAAAAGCAGTTAGCAGAATTACAGAATGATCGTCTAACGAAGATACTTTTTCAAAAAGCTCATCAAAACTATAATCTCGAAGAAACTCATAACTATATCCCTTACTAAGAGCAAGATAACTTCTGTAAGCCCTATCATAAATTACATTTCCGGTTTTTGTATTATCAACAACAAAATATATTTTTGAGAAATTAGGATGAAGTTCCTTTATGAGTTTAAAGTTATCTGTATAATCGATATCTTCAATTATACCAGTATAAGTTTCAGGGTAAATATGGGGGTTATTTATTCCACAAAATACAACTGGGACTTCTCCAAATAGGCTATCGCGATATTCAAGCAGAAAATTTAATGCATGATCATCTGATAATATTATAATATCGAAACCAGTTTGATTATATTTAGCTTTATACAAATCATATAATGCTTTTTGATATTCTTTATTAAAGAATCTTTTAGAATCAAAATATTCAATAAAAACTTCTTTTTCAAACTCATATTCAGAGAGACTTTGATTTATGCCATTTACAATATCATCAGTCCATTGCAGACCTTTGTGGTAAGAATTTAATATGAGAATGTTCTTTTTTTCTGATGAAAATAGAAAAGAGATTTGCAAAGTAAAAAATATAATTAAAACTATATATTTTCTATATCTCATAGTTGGTAGAATAAGCAAGCAATTTATAAAAAAACAAACACAAAATAAAATATACCGAAAAAAGAGCAACCATATGGTCGCTCTTTTCTAAATTGAAAATTCTTTTTCTTTATACTAATCCGGCAAATCCCATAAATGCAAGAGCTAATAATCCTGCTACAAGAAATGCAATAGGTACACCTTTCATTCCTTTTGGTATATTTACCATATCCATATGTTCACGTAATCCTGCAAATGTTACTAATGCAAGTCCAAAGCCAACGGCATTTGCAATTGCAAAAACAACACTTTCAATTAAGTTATAGTCTTTTTGTACTGCTAATATAGCAACACCTAATACAGCACAATTCGTTGTAATTAAAGGCAGAAATATTCCTAATGCTTGATACAAAGCAGGACTTACTTTCTTTAAAATTATTTCAACTAATTGAACTAATGATGCAATTACAAGAATGAATGTAATGGTTTGCATAAATTCTATTCCAAATGCATCTAAAACATATTTTTGGAGTAAATAAGTTACAATAGTTGCAATAACCATTACGAAAGTAACGGCCCCTGCCATTCCTGCTGAAGTTTCAACTTTGCTAGATACACCAATAAAAGGGCATATCCCAAAGAATTGATTTAATACAATATTATTTACAAATATTGCTGATATGATGATAATTACATATTCCATAGTACTTTAATTAAGCAGTTTTTTTATTGATTTTATTTACAAGAACAATTAGATAACCTAAGGCTATAAAAGCACCAGGTGCTAATACGAAAACTAGCATTCCATCTCCCTCAATAAACTTCCATCCGAAAATAGAGCCACTACCTAATATTTCACGAACTCCACCCAAAATAGTTAATGCCATTGCAAAACCTAAACCCATTCCTAAGCCATCAATAATAGATGAAAAAACATTATTTTTGGACGCAAAAGCTTCAGCTCTTCCTAATATAAGACAGTTTACAACAATAAGTGGAATAAATACTCCTAGTTGTTCGAATAATGCCGGCACATAAGCTTGCATAACAAGTTCAACCATTGTAACAAAAGATGCAATAATTACAATAAAAGAAGGAATACGAACCTTATCAGGTATTTGCGATTTTACAATAGAAACTACTAAGTTTGACATAACTAATACAAATGTTGTAGCCAACCCCATTCCTAATCCGTTAATTGCAGATGTAGTAACACCTAATGTTGGACACAATCCAAGGAATAAAACAAATACTGCATTTTCCTTGAAAAATCCTTTGCTAAAATTTTTCCACTGGCTCATTTTTGACCTCCTTCCATGTATGCTTTATATGCTCTGTCTACAGCATCACAAAATGCTCTGGAACTAATTGTTGAAGCTGTAATTGCATCAACATCACCACCATCTTTAGTTACTTTTAACTGAAAATTAGCAGGGTCCTTTCCATTGAACTGAACGCTCCAGTCAGATTTGTTTTTTTGCATTTTATCTCCTAATCCTGGAGTTTCTTTTTGCTCTAATACAGAAATATTATGTATGATACCATCAGGTAAGAATCCTACCATAATTTTAAAATTACCACTAAAACCATTATTAGTAAATGTGCTTACAGCAGTTCCAACTAATTCGCCATTCTTTTTTGCAGGGAAAAACTCAAGAGTTCCTCCATCAACTTCCATGTTAAATGATTCTTCTCCCGGCTTATTATCAAATTCAGGAACAACCTGCATAATAGCATTATTTTGTTTTGCAAGTTTACTTGCTTCAATAGGTCCTTTGGTTAATTCATATAAATAACCAAGTGCCGCTGATGCTATAAAAGTTACTAAGAACAATGTTAGCACCATACTTAGAAAAGTTGATTCTTTCTTATTGGCCATTTTTAACCTCCTCTCCAAAGCGTTTCGGCTTAATATACATATTAATTAATGGAACGAAAGCATTCATGATAAGTATTGCAAATGATATACCTTCAGGATATGCTCCAAATACACGAATTGCAACTGTTATTACTCCAATTCCAATTCCATAAATCCACATTCCCTTGACCGACATTGGTGAAGTAACATAATCGGTTGCCATAAAAATAGCACCTAACATTACACCTCCAGTAAGCAAATGAAATAAAGGATCAGCATTTGATTCTGGGTTAATAAGCCATAAAATTCCTGTAAAAGCAACAATAGTTAAAAGTATTGAACCAGGAATATGTATTGTAATCACTTTTCTAAATAACAAATATCCAAATCCAAGTAATAAAGCTACTGCAGCAATTTCTCCCATTGAACCTCCCATGTGACCATAAAAAAGTTGCATGTGATCTGGAATCTTATCCATAATTGCAGAAACGGATTCTCCAGCTCCAATACCCTCTTTCATAACTCCAAGTGGAGTTGCTCCTGTAACAGCATCAGTATAACTGTTACTAAATCCTGAAGGAACAGGCCAGCTTGTCATTTGAACAGGAAAAGAAATAAGCATAAATACACGTCCTACAAGTGCAGGATTAAAAGGATTATTTCCCAATCCGCCAAACGACATTTTACCAATTCCGATTGCAACTAAACTTCCAATAACAATAATCCAAATCGGAAGACTTGTTGGAACATTAAAAGCTAACAAGATACCTGTTACTAAGGCCGAACCATCAGTAATAGAAGGTTCTTGTTTTAAGATAAACTTTTGAATTAACCATTCAAAAGCTAAGCACGAAACAACGGCGGTTAATGTTACTATAATTGCTCCCATCCCAAAGAAATAGATTGAGAATGCCAAAGCTGGCAACATGGCAATTACCACATCAAGCATCAACCGTTTTACGGTTGTATCCTCATATACATGAGGAGATGGTGATATAAATAATTTGTTCATTATTGTTTTCTTGATCTTATGATTTGACTAACTTTTGACTTTCCTAATCTTATATAATCAAGTAATGGTAATCCTGCAGGACATGTATAAGCACATGATCCACATTCAATACAATCCATTACTGCACCTGTTTCCAGTTTATCATATTTCTCTAATTGAGCTAATTTATTTAAAAGAAATGGTTCTAATCCCTGTGGGCAAACTGAAACACACTTTGCACATCGGATACAGTCACTTTCTTTTTTTCTTGAAGATAAATCAACAGGCATAATTAAAATACCTGAAGTACCTTTAACAACCGGAACTTCCAACGAATTTAATGCTTTACCCATCATTGGTCCGCCATTAATTACTTTTCCTGTATCTTCAGGTAATCCACCTGCTGCTTCAATTAATTCTGTAACAGGAGCTCCAATACGAACCATGAAATTCGATGGTTTTTTTACTGATTTCCCTGTTAAAGTAACTACTCTTTCAAATAGAGGTTTATTTTTTTGAACTGCTTCGTAAACCGCTAATGCTGTTCCTACATTATGAACTACAGCTCCAACATTTAATGGTAATGCTCCTGAAGGAACTTCACGATTAATTAAAGCTTTGATTAATTGTTTTTCGCCACCTTGTGGATACTGAACTTTTAATGCATGAACCTCAATTCCAGGAAAATCTTTTACAAGATTCTGAAGATGAGAAATAGCATCAGGTTTGTTATTTTCAATTCCAATTAAAGCCAGATTTACACCTAAGGCTTTCATAATAATCTGAATACCAACAAGCATTTCTTCTGCTTTTTCAAGCATTAATCGATGATCGGATGTTAAATATGGTTCACATTCAACACCATTAATAATTAACACATCGATTTTCTTACCATCAGGAACAGAAAGCTTTACATGAGATGGGAAAGTTGCCCCTCCTAAACCTACAATACCAGATTCGTTAATTCTTTGAATGATTTCTTTATCAGTCAAACTGATTTCTTTTTTCAAATCACTTGATCTGTCAATACTCTCATTCCACTCGTCGCCTTCAACATCAACTATAACGCAAGGGCGTTTATAACCTGTTGAATCCAGAACCTTGTCAACTTTAACAACTGTTCCTGAAACAGAAGAATGAATATTAGCAGATACAAAACCTGTACTTTCAGCAATCTTATCTCCAACTTTGACCTTGTCGCCTTTTGCGACAATAGCCTTAGAGGGAGCACCAATATGTTGAGCAATTGGTATTGATACTGTTTTTGGAAGCGGCAATGTTTCAATTGCACTATTTGCAGAATATTTACCTTCTGCTGGATGAACGCCGCCTTTTGGAAATGTTTTTAACACTTTATCCCTCCTTATTTATTATTTTCGTTTTCTTTTGATTCGTTTGATTCAGCTTTTGGTACTTCAACCTTAGGTTTTTCAGTAGCCTTAGCTACACCTTCTGTCTGTTCAGGCTTTACCTTCTTAGGTGGAAAATTGATCTCAAGAATAGCATCTGTTGGGCATTCCGCAACACATTTTCTACAAAGTTTACATTTGTTAGGATCGATATAAGCTAAGAAATTCTCAACTGTAATAGCATCGAAAGCACATACTTTAACACACTTACCACAACCAATACAAGCTACAGAACATGCTTTTTTAGCAATACCTCCTTTATCTTGGTTTACACATGAAACAAAAATCTTCCGATCTTTTTTATTCTTTTTTCTTAACTCAATTATATCGTTAGGGCACACTTTTACACAAGCGCCACAAGCTGTACATTTATCATCAATAACAACTGGCAAATCTGTTTCCTCATCCATGTAAATTGCTTCGAAATCACAAACATCAACACAATCACCTAATCCATGGCAACCATACTGACAACCTGTTTCGCCCGAGTATAAACCAGAAACAATGACACATGTTGATGCGCCATCATAAGTATTTACTCTTTCGCGATGAGCCGGTGAACCAGAACATCTGATTACAGCAACAAGTGGATCTTTTGCTTCAACAGCTTTTCCAAGAATTTGTGCAGCCTGAGTCATAGTTTCATTTCCTCCAACCGGGCAGTAAAATGGTGATAAATCATCAGCCTTTACCATTGCTTCGGCAAACCCACGGCATCCAGGATAACCACAACCGCCACAATTTGCTGCCGGTAAAATTTCTTCTACCTGATCGATACGCGGATCCTCATAAACCTTGAACTTCTGAGCTACAAAATATAAAATTATTGCAGCTATCGCCCCAATTGCACTAAGAGAAATAACAGTAAATAAAATTGTTGTACTCATTTTTATTTGTATTTAGTATTTAATATCAAATATTGAGATTCAGATTCCTGAACCCCTCTACTTAAATCTTATTTATTTTAAATGTAAATTTCTTTCTAATCTTATCTTTCAATAAAAACAAACCCACATAATAAGGAACAAGAACCAATAAAGCTCCTATTCCAGAAATAGCTTCATTTTTTGTAATTATTGTTAAAATAATAAGGATAAATAAAACCATAATAAACGGTAATACATAACCTAAAAACAATGCTCTAAATCCAAGAGATTGTTTTAATGTTACATTCACTTCTTCACCTACACTATATTGATTTGAAAAATCGTAGACTTCGACGCTCTTCTCCTGCATGTCAGCTGCAGTACATACTCCCTTAGCATGACATGAAGCACATCCTGACAAAGCTATGAAACTTACATTGATCTTATTTTCTTCAATAGAATCAATACGTCCTTTATGTTCGATCGATTTAGAATCTGGCATCTGAATTTTTCAAAATTTTGAAATTCGGATACAAAAATAACCGTATTTAAAAATTAAAAATTGCTTTTTGTCAGGTTTTTGAACAAAAACACTTATTTATTTTAATTTTAAATAAGAAGTTTTAAGTAATCTAATACTTCTTTATCATTGATTTTAGTGGATGTTTTAGACCTTCATATCCTACTAAGCGAGCTTTAATTGTTCCAACAATTATTGGACTTTCAATCCAGACAGGAATTCGGTTCTCATCATCAGTTACCCAAATTGTAAGATCCTCTCCACCTTTAAAAACATCGCCTGCAACAAGTGATCCTGTAAATTTGATGCAATTAAATTTACCTACACCACGTACTTTTTTAACTTCTTTCCCCTTATATCTTATAAAAACCTCATGAATCTCATTGTCAAGTAAAATCTTAAAAGGTATTTGCTCATTCTTTTTATACTTTTTAAAATCAATATTACGTGCTTGGTAAATAACAGAAATAACGTCGTAAGTACAAGGAAAAATTGCTACCGTATCCTGATAATACGGTTTTCGGGTTTTTTCAACTTCGGAGTATGCCACCAAATTTTCGAAATCGTAACGATACTTAATATCAATAATATATCCATCTTCATTTACATCTCGATGATAATAAACCGGTAATAAATTATCGGGATTAACCCATGATTGATAAACATCCCGAACCTGGAAGAACCAATTGTAAAATGAAAATGTTACACCTGTTCCTTTCAAATTCATCACTTCCTGGTTAAACATCTTATCTTTTGTGGCTTCAAATTCAACTCCACCAACATCAGTCCACACTAAAAACCAGTTATATGTTATTACATAAGCTAACTTTTCGCCAGGTTGAAAAGCATTGTTTTTTATTTCGCAAGAAGAATTGTTTTGTGCATTTAAAATTATGGTGCTAAGTGATAAAAATAAAAGGATAATATATTTATACATAAGATTTTTTTTCAACTTTAAACTATGAACTAATAACTTTAAACTTCTTAGCTTATTACACTAAAATCAACTTTTTTGTTCGCATTTCTTTTTAATTGTCTTGCCAGCATCATGTTATCCGGGCTACTCAAATCTGGATCATCGTCAAGAATGCTTTCGGCAATATCTCGAACGTATTGAATTAGTTGTCCATCCTGTCCAAGATTAGCTATCTTCAAATCAAATGCCAAACCACTTTGCTGAGTTCCTTCAATATCTCCAGGACCACGAAGTTTTAGATCAGCTTCTGCAATTTCAAAACCATCAGTTGTTTTAGTCATTATATCAATTCGCTTTCGTGATTCATTAGAAAGTTTAAATGATGTCATTAGTACACAATAAGACTGATCAGCACCACGCCCCACTCTTCCTCGTAACTGATGTAACTGTGATAATCCAAAACGCTCAGCACTTTCTATTACCATTAACGAAGCATTTGGAATATTTACACCAACTTCAATAACTGTAGTTGCAATCATAATATGTGTTTGACCTTTCACAAAAAGATTCATAGCGGCATCCTTTTCCTTTGGTTTCATTTTTCCATGAACAACGCTAACAGCATATTTTGGTGGTGGAAATGCCCTTGTAATACTTTCATATCCATCTTCAAGGTCTTTATAATCCATTTTCTCAGATTCCTTTATTAAAGGATAAACAATGTATATCTGTCGACCCTGCTCAATTTGTTGTTTGAGGAACCCAAACATTCGTAATCGTTTTGAATCGTATAAATGAATTGTTTGAACAGGTTTTCTTCCTGGAGGTAACTCATCAATAACTGAAACATCTAAATCACCATAAATGGTCATTGCAAGTGTTCGTGGAATTGGAGTTGCTGTCATTACCAGAATATGTGGAGGCTGTGAGTTCTTTTCCCACAACTTTGCCCTTTGAGAAACTCCAAACCTGTGTTGTTCATCAATAACAACTATTCCAAGATTTTTAAACTGAACAGTATCTTCTATTAAAGCATGTGTTCCTATAAGAATTTGCAAATTCCCATTTAATAGATTCTCATGTAATTCTTTTCGGGCTGCTGTTTTTGTGGATCCCGTTAACAAACCTACTTGTACTGGCAAACCATCTAAAAATTCCTTTATTGTATCAAGATGTTGGTTTGCTAAAATTTCTGTTGGCGCCATAATACAAGCCTGGAAACCATTATCAAGAGCAATTAACATACTCATTAATGCAACCAAGGTTTTTCCGCTTCCGACATCTCCTTGAAGTAATCGGTTCATTTGTTTACCTGATCCAATATCTTTTCTTATTTCTTTTAAAACCCGTTTTTGAGCATCAGTTAATTCAAACGATAGATTTTTCTCATAGAATAAATTCAAAGAATCTCCCACTTTAGAAAAAACATATCCTTTTGATTTATGGATTCGATAACTTCTTTTTTGTAATATATTTAATTGAATATAAAAAAGCTCTTCAAATTTTAAACGTGCAACTGCTTTCTTCTGTAATTCTGTATTCTGAGGAAAGTGAATATTAAATAAGGCTTCTTCCAATGAAATTAGCTTATACTTTTTCAATAAATAATCCGGTAATGTTTCTTTAATTTTTCCTTTTAAAACAACTAAAAGATTATTTATCAGTTTTGAAACTGCTTTTGAATGTAAAAAACTATTTTTTAGTTTCTCTGTTGTATTATAATGAGCTTGTAATTTAGCACTTATAACATTCTGAGCTTTCAAAGCACTTTCAACTTCAGGATGAATTATGTTATATTTTCCGCTAAAATAACCTGGTTTACCAAAAACAATATACTCCGTATTTAACAAAAGACTTTTTTGGATAAAGCTTAAACCTTTAAACCATAACAATTCAATAGTTCCTGTTCCATCTGATAAAAAAGCAACGAGTCTTTTTTTTCGTCCTGCACCAATCGATTCAAAGCCAACAATTTTTCCCTTAAGCTGAATATATGGCAAATTTTGGTTGAGCTCATTTATTTTATAGAATTTAGAACGATCAATATATTTATAAGGGAAGTAATATAACAAATCTTCAAAAGTGTATATTCCTAACTCCTTATGCAGAAGTTCGGCTCTTTTAGGACCAACTCCACTTAAAAATTTTATTTCTTGTTGCAAATAATCTGACATTTCATCAATCTAATCAACCAATTATTTCTCAAAAAAATTTGATTTATTTTATACTAATTGGTTTTTATAAAGGTTTATCTTTGTTTACAATATTAAGCTTTTTTTAATATTCTAAAAATATGAATTCCCGTTTAAAATATGTACTAAAGTATTTCAAATATTATCTTTTTGCTAAGCATAAGAAAGGACATGGCATACATTCACCATTTATTTTCAATCTTATTTTAAATGTATTTAGGAATAAAAAGAAAGATGAAGAAATTATTTCAGTATTCGATGTTTACAATAGTTACAGAATTAATAATAAAGTACTTAAATTTAAGGAAATTGGTGCCGGAACTACTTATAATAAGTCTAAAAACATTTCTATCGGGGAAATAATTAAAAGATCATCAGTAAATAAAAAATATTGTAAATTAATTTATGATCTGGTTAAATACTTTAATTCTATAAATATTATAGAAATAGGTTCATCTGTAGGTATAAGTGCTGCATATATTGCCCAAGCAGCACCCAAAGCAAACTTTACAAGCATTGAAGGCATTGAAGAGAAAATTAAAATTGCAAAACAAATAGCAACAGAATTAAAACTAAGCACTGAATTTATTCAAGGTAATTTTAATTCTATACTTAATTCTGTTCTTGATAAATATGAAAACCTTGATTTAGTCTTTTTTGATGGAAATCATAAAAGAAAGAATACTCTTGAATATTTCAATTTGTGCCTAAAGAAAATTCATAATGAAACCGTATTTGTTTTTGATGACATTCACTGGTCTGAAGAAATGGAAGAGGCATGGAATGAAATAAAAAATCATTCGAAAGTAAGAGTTTCAGTAGATTTATTTCGAATGGGTTTAATCTTTTTTAAGAAAGAATTGTCTTATGAAAATTATGTTATTAAGTTTTAAGTGAAATATTCAGGAAAAGATTTAAAATTGTTTAAATTCGTATTTTGCTAATCATACAAGTGGCTAATAATGAGTAAAATAATAGAAATCAACAAATTAATAAAGAATTATCAGGTAGGAACAGAAACTATTCGAGCACTTAGATCTGTTTCGTTATCGATAGATAAAAACGAATATGTTGCTATTATGGGACCGTCAGGTTCGGGCAAATCTACTTTAATGAATATATTAGGTTGTTTAGACACACCAACTGGTGGAGATTATATATTAAATAACACTAACGTAAGTCAGTTGGATGATGATCAGTTAGCAGAAATAAGAAACAAAGAAATTGGTTTTGTATTTCAAACATTTAATTTACTTCCCCGATATTCTGCATTAGAGAATGTTTCTCTTCCTTTAATTTATGCAGGAACTAATAAAGAAGACAGATTAGCAAGAGCTGGAGAAGTTCTTGTTAGTGTTGGGCTTGAAGACAGAGTTCGTCATAAACCAAATGAATTATCAGGAGGCCAAAGGCAAAGAGTAGCGGTTGCAAGAGCTATGGTTAATTCACCTTCTATTATTTTAGCAGATGAACCAACCGGAAATCTTGACTCAAAAACATCTAAGGATATACTGAATTTATTTGATGAGATTCATCAAAAAGGCAATACGATAATTATTGTTACTCATGAAGAAGATATTGCACGGCATGCACATAGAATAATTCGCTTAATGGATGGAATGATTGAATCAGATGAAATTAACAAGAATCCTACTACATTTAATTAATTTTTTTGAATCAGAATTAAACATTTTCAAATCTGTTTCGTTCTGTTTAAAATAGTTTATTATGGATATGAAAATATATACAAAAACAGGTGATAAAGGCGAAACTTCGCTCATTGGAGGTACACGTGTACCAAAGTATCATGATCGGATTGAAGCTTACGGAACTGTTGACGAACTAATATCATATATTGGTCTGATCCGAGATCAGAAAGTTGATGAACATACAATAAAAGTTCTTATCGAAATTCAGGACCAACTTATGACTTGTGCATCAATTCTTGCAACTGATTGCGAAAATTGTAAAGTAAAGATTCCTGAATTATTTGAAAGTGATATTGAATATCTTGAAAAAGAAATTGATGAAATGGAAAAAGAATTACCACCATTAAAATCTTTTATTTTACCAGGAGGACATACAACAGTTTCTTTTTGTCATATAGCAAGGAATGTATGTAGAAGAGCTGAAAGGCTATCAATTAAGGTACAGGATCAGTTAAAAAACAGTGAAAAAGTTATTCAATATATTAACCGATTGTCTGATTTTTTATTTGTACTCGCAAGAAAGTTATCCACAGACCTTTATGCGAAAGAAACACCATGGAATCCGAGAGTTTAATAAAAAATGTTTGGTATTTCAATTTTATTTTTATATTTGCAAAATTTTAAGGATGTAATTAAAAGTATTTATATATGTATTGGACATTAGAATTAGCATCAAAACTAGAAGATGCACCATGGCCGGCAGCAAAAGAAGAACTTATAGATTTTGCTATTCGTTCAGGAGCACCAATGGAAGTTATTGAAAATCTTCAGGAAATTGAAGATGAAGGTGAAATTTATGAAAGTATAGAAGACATTTGGCCGGATTATCCAAGTAAAGAAGATTTCTTTTTTAATGAAGATGAATATTAAAAAAAAGCTGCTTAATAAAGCAGCTTTTTTAATTATTATTGAATATATCTTCTTTCTTCTTAGGCCTTAGTTTTTCAAGCCATTGAAATCCCTTTAACTTTGTTTCTTTAAGCTTATCAAGAGGATATAATACTCCCTCAGGATCATTTACCATATTAATACGGCTAACCTGTCCCTTTTTCATATAAATAATCAGATTACTACTTTCTGCAGCATTTACTCCAGATCCATCTTCTGTATAATAAATTGTTTGACCATTACCAATAACATCAATCTTTTTTAATTCGTTATTGCGAATATAGCCTGTCATTTCTTTTCCTTTAATCTGATTATACTTTGACGTATCTTCTTGCGAAACAATAAAGGCTGTATTAATTAATTTAAAACGATCAATTTTTTCATTTTTAATGTAAATTTCTACTTTCAATGCAGTCATCTGACTACCTTCAGACCACAAAATTGGTTCTGTAAACATAGTAACAACAGAATCTTTTGTGTTATAAACCATAGAATCGCATCTACCCTGAAAATCACTTCTAAACATTTTTACTTTATGAAAAGCTTTTAAGATTCTATAAGTCTCAGTTGAATCAATTATAGAAACAGAGCTTATTGTATCGGCATGTAAAAATAAAGAATCACTATTTTCTGAAACCTGAATTAGTAAAGCACTATCAGTTATAAAGAAACTTTCAGGCTCTTCAGTATAATAAGCATAATTACCCTTAAGAATTAAATTCTCAACAGTATCTATCATTTCGATATTGTCGTTTGCAATCCCAATTCCATTTAATTGATCATAATACAGAATGTCTCCAATAAGGATTTTTTCTTTATTCTGATATCTTGCATTTTGATTAAACTTATATTTTTTCTCATTCGTATTATACCATCCTCGTTCAGCATATAAATGATTATCATCATTATATATGTTGGTAGGACCAATAAAATACATCATTTTAGTATTTGTGTTATATCTTAAAGAATCTGTATAAATTGTATAATCAGGTGCAGTAACTACAACGCTATCTATACATAAGAAAAGATCTTCGTTCCCATAATAATACCCCCGGACACTTGTTAATTCACTGCTATCAGAATTAACAATCCTACCTCCATCAAAATAATTTACAATATTTGTGAATGTATTAAAATCAAGGGAATCTGTATATAAAACAGTTTCTTCATCTTCAAGGCGTATATTATTTCGAACATTACCTCTACTTGTATTGCCATTATAAAGCATAAAATCGCCATATAGATGCATAGTATCGCCTCTACTAACATGAACCCTACTAAATGCATGAATTAAATTCTGCTGGCTATATAAATATGCGCTATCACAATACATAGTGGCATTATTGTGTTCGAAGATTACGTTTCCAATAAACCTTCGCACACCTTCACCAATTTTGCTTCCTCCTAATAATACATCCGAATTCTTTATAAAAATCTGTTCCCTTTCTTGAGCGTATAAACTGGAACCACATGTAGTACTAATCAAACAAAGTAAAAGTATACGAAAAAGAGATTTCTTCATTATAGCTATTAATTTCTCATGAAAAATTTAATAAAACACTAAACAAAATAACTCCATTTCTATTTAATCCATCCTTCCTTCAAAAACTCGCATTTGATAAATGATTTATCAATATGAATATAAGTTTTACTTCGTTTCTCATTTATCCATTCATTAATTTCTTCTTGCTGTTTTGTAGATAATGCCAATTGTTCTATTTGCTCATAATCGTTTTTTAAATTAGCTCTATGAGAATCAATAATTTTATTAATTCTAACAATCTTATATACTATTTTTCCATTCTGATCAACAGACTCAAAGGGTTCAGATATTACTCCAACTTTTAAATCTTTAATAACATTGAATTCCTGTGGTGGTAATGCATCTAATTCAAACTTTGTTGATGATGTCATAGGATTTACCATAAATCCATCGTTAAGTTTTGATTGCTCATCTTCTGAGTATCTAAAAGCTGCAACTTTGAAAGTTAAACTATCAGAATTAATTAAGTTTTTAATACTATCTAATCTACTTTTTGCAATAATTCTTTGTTTAACATCAATTTTTGGTATTTTTAATATATGACGAACATTAACCTGGTTGCTCTCCTTTGAAATAAGTTGAATAATATGGAACCCAAATTCAGATTCCACTATTCTGGAAATACCTCCATCATCACTAAGACGGAATGCTGCTTTAGCAAATTCAGGATCAAGTTCATTTTTTGATCTAAAACCTAATTCACCGCCTCTTCTTGCTGATCCGGGGTCTTCTGAATATAAAACAGCTAATGTTGAGAATCTTTCTCCTTCAATTATTCTTTGTCGTAAATTAAGAAGCTCTTCTCTTGACTTACTTCTTGCTTGCTCATTTTGGGGTGGATAAACAACAATCTGATTAATTATATATTGGCTATTAACTAATGGTATACTATCTTCATGCAGACTTTTATAATATTTCTGAACCGATTTAGGTGATACATTAATACCGGAAACAATATTGCCCTGCATCATTTGAGTTTTTAACTGTTCTTCAATAAGAGGTCTGAAATCTTCTTTAATTTCAAGTATTGTTTTATGATAAAATTCTTCCAATTTCTTTTCAGAACCAATTTGTCTTACAAAATACATTAATCGTCTGTCTAATTCCGATTCTATACTATTAAATCCAACTTCTATACTATCTATTTCTGCTTGCGTTAATAAAAGTTTTTGTGTCATAAGTTGCTCAAGAACCTCACATTTCAATCTATAGTTTGCAGTATAACCTTGTGATAATATCTGAAGAACCTGATTTTCTATATCCGACTGTAAAATAATCTTGTCACCAACAGTAGCAACTACCCTGTCAACCATTATTTCTTGACTGATAGCTGTTTTTATTATAAAAATAAATAACAAGCTTAATATTAAGTGTTTGCAATAAGTAATTTTCATTAGTTTTTAATATTTAATAAATAATAAATTCATTATGATTAAGTGCATCATTATACACTGAATTTTCTAGTTCATCAAGAAAAGTAAATTTTCTTTTGTTCAAAATAATGCTTTTAATTTTTGATCTTGCATATTCAAGTGGTTGTATAGTACTTTTAAGTGAATATTCATAAATTCTTACAAAATAATAAAACAAGTCATCCTCAGTCTCAATGTATTTACTGTACTTTAGATGTCGTTCTTGATCGCTAATATTTGCAGGTATCTCAATTAATAAATTATTAAAAGGAATCCAGTTTTTTTCAAAATCATCATACTTTGTTGCATATTGGTAACAATAATCTTCTAATCTTGATAAATCTTCAGGACTATCTGATTTATACCAACGTTTTGCTTTATCAATATCAGGTGCTTCTTTTGATATTTTTAGGTATAAAGCTTTTACTATATGATGGTTTAAAACAAAATTTCCTGAATACTCATTATAATACTGCTCAACTTCTTCTTCAGTTACAATGGTATCCATTTTCTGATTAATAAGCTCCTGTTTATACTTAAAAATCAAGAGTGAGGATCTATAGTCTTCGATTTGCCTTTCAATATCTTTACTTTCTTCCACTAAGTTTAGCTCAGCCTTTTGAAGCATTAACTGCTTTTTTATCCAATCGTTAATAAAATTCCTTGCGATTGTTACACTATCATCTTTTGAGTAAGTTGTTGTGAAAAGATTTTTTATTTCTGATTCATAAAGATATTTATCATGTACTTTCGCTAAAAGTTTATCATTATCTTCAATACTGCTCTTATTGCATGATATTAAGAAAATTATAGCAAATATTGTTATGTACTTTAGATAATTAATCATTTTCAGTTATTTAATTGATGATAAAACTGCACTATTTATAATTATATTGTACTTTTCTCTTAGACTTTTTATCCATTCTTTATCCAAATAATCCTGATAATCAGAAATAACCATTCCCCGACACTCACTAAAAGACTTATTTTCAGGTTTTACAACTCCTCCTTTAAGTAGAATTAATACTGCATTTTCCTGTGAGTTTTTTTCATTCCAAATTAAATTATCAACAAAAATATTTTCACCTTTTTCAAAAATATTTGATTCAATTCTTAAAACTTCTTCTTCTGTATTTAATTGCTCAAGAAGATTATCATTAGTTATTTTTTTACCAAAACTCTTTTTATTAATTATTTTTGACACAGAAGTTTTAGCTTGTTCATTTGAGCAATAATAAATAGATCCATTCCAACGTTCATCCCACATATAATTACTTTTATTCTTCTTGTAGTAATCTTTTAATGCTATTGAATCGCTTGCAGCTTTAGACCAAATTTTTTGATCTGTAATCTCGAAAAGTAACATTCCGTCATGATATTCCTTTAATAAGTATCTATATTCCGGATATTTTTCTTCCAATCTTGACTCCTCAACTTCTAAAATCTTATTATTAACAAATTCCTTATACAACATCAAATAATCATATGGAATAAGCTCCTTATTCCTTTTATTATTATTTACATAATCAACAAAATCTTTTTCGTAAAACTTCTTATTAAGGAAAGAAAATAATTCTCTATCTAAATTAGGTTCGTTAATCAGATACTCCTGTTTTAATACATATGCATTTATGGTAGTATCATATTTTACCGGAATATTTTCTTCGTTTTGAACAAAATCACACTCCTTTTTTAGATTTTTTATTAATACTTCGCCGGCAACTCTTGCTCTTTGGTCTTTACCAACTTTTCTTTTAATTTCAGGTAAAGCTTCTTCAAAAGTTGGCACATCTTTTCTATCAATTCTTTTTAATATATGCCATCCAAATCCAGTTCTTACAGGTTGAGATATTTCTTCATTTGAACTTAACTCAAATGCTGCTTTTTCAAATTCCTGAACCATACGTCCTGCTCCAAACCATGGTAATTCACCACCATTGCCAGCAGAACCTCTGTCTTCTGAATATTCTTTTGCCAATGCCTTAAATTCTTCACCCTGTTTAGCTCTATGATATAATTCATTTATTAGCAGTTTTTTCTGCTTTTCAGCTTCAGGGCTTGTACCTCGAGGAACTGTGAGCATAATATGTGCTACTTTCACTTGCCCTCTTGCTTTACGTTTATCCGTAACCTTTACAATATGATATCCAAATCTGGTTCTTACCGGATCAGAGATTTCACCTATTTCAGAATTATAAACAGCATTCTCAAATGGATATATCATTTGAAAAACAGAAAAATATCCTAGATCACCACCATTATTTTTAACAGAAGGATCTTCGGAACTTCCTTTTGCAATCATATCAAAAGGCTCTTCTCCTTTTAATAATCTCTTTCGGATTCCGATGGCTTTTTCATATGCAACTAATGTATCTTCAGGAGAAGAATCAAGAGCAATTTTAATTAGAATATGACTGGCTCTTACCTCATTCTGCATCCTTTCATATGCTTCCTTTATTACTTTTTCATTTGCTTGTTCATCAATCAAATAAGGCGCTGCAAGTTGCTTTTTATAACCTTCAAACTCGTTAACAAAAGCGCTTATTGTATCCAAACCGCTTTTTTCTGCCTCAATTACTTTTAGTTTAAAATTTATAAAGAGATCAAGATATTCTTCTATTGAAGTAACTTCTCCTGTTGAAAAGTTGGTTTTATTCTTATTATAAATTCGTATAAATTCTTCGCTATTTATCTTCTTATCATCAATGGTTAATAATACTTCATCATTTTGATTCTGAGAAAATGCACTATTTAATAATAAAACAGAACAAACTATCAAGCAAATCTTTTTCATATGCTTAAGGATTTTTTAGAGTTTATTTATATTATTTTAAAATTGTCTGCTATAATTTGGAGCTTCACGTGTTATTGAAACATCGTGAGGATGACTTTCAGCTACACCAGCACCAGTAATTCTTATAAATTTAGCATTCATTAGTCTTTCAATATTTCCAGCACCACAATATCCCATTCCTGCTCTTAATCCACCAACTAATTGATAAATAACTTCTGATAAGTTTCCTTTAAAAGGAACACGAGCAGCAATTCCTTCCGGAACTAGTTTCTTAATATCATCTTCAACATCCTGGAAGTATCTATCTTTAGAACCAGATTGCATAGCTTCCAAAGAACCCATTCCACGATATGATTTAAACTTACGTCCATTATAAATTATTGTCTCACCTGGAGATTCTTCAACGCCAGCAAACAAACCTCCAGCCATAATAGTATTTGCACCAGCTGCAATTGCTTTTACTATATCACCAGAATAACGTAATCCACCATCACCAATAATTGGAACGCCAGATCCATTAATTGCTTTTGCAACTTCGTAAATAGCTGTTAACTGAGGTAATCCAACTCCTGCGATAACTCTAGTGGTACAAATTGAACCAGGTCCAATTCCAACTTTTACTGCATCGGCTCCAGCTTCAACAAGTGCTTTTGCTGCTTCGCCCGTTCCAATATTACCAACAACAACATCAATTTGTGAATATTTTTCTTTTACTGATTTAAGCATTTTTATTACACCAGAGGAATGTCCATGAGCGGTATCAATAACAATTGCATCAACACCAGCCTTAACAAGAGCATCAACGCGTTCTATTGTATCAGCTGTTACACCAACACCAGCAGCAACTCTTAGTCTTCCTTTAGAATCTTTACAAGCAAATGGATTATCCTTAACTTTCGTAATATCCTTATATGTTAACAGTCCAATCAGTTTATTATTATCGTCAACTACAGGTAATTTTTCAATTTTATGATTTTTTAAAATCTCTGTTGCTTTTTCAAGATCCATTGATTTTTGAGTAGTTATGATATTTTCCTTTGTCATAACTTCATCAATCATTCTATCCATCTGGTTTATAAAACGCAGATCACGATTTGTTACGATGCCAATTAATGTTTTTTCTTCATCAACTACAGGAATTCCTCCAATTTTATATTCTTTCATAAGGTTAAGTGCATCTGCAACTGTATTATCCTTTTGAATGGTAATTGGATCATATATCATTCCGTTTTCTGCACGCTTTACAGTTTTAACCTGTTTAGCTTGGTCAGCAATACTCATATTCTTATGAATTACTCCTATTCCACCTTCGCGTGCAATTGCAATTGCTAATTCTGTTTCCGTTACTGTATCCATTGCAGCTGATACAATAGGTACATTCAAACGAATATTTTTAGAAAATTGTGTGGAAACATCTACATCACGTGGCAAAACTTCTGAATATTCCGGAATCAATAATACGTCATCAAACGTAAGTCCTTCAAGTGCTACTTTATCCTGTATAAATGACATTTTATATAGTTTTATGTATTTTTAAAATTGTGCCAAATTACAAAAAAATAGTGTAATTTCAGGCTAAAATGTGATAATATCGATACATTTGATTTTTATTCATTATTTCAACCATTTAAAACTTGTATCTTAAACAGATAAATGAACAGATACGAACAAATATTAATTAAATACTGGGGTTATTCTAAGTTCAGACCTTTACAGGAAGATATTATTCGTTCTGTAATGGAAGGCAATGATACTCTTGCACTTCTTCCGACCGGAGGAGGCAAATCTATAACATTTCAAGTACCAGCCATGTCGCAAGAAGGTATTTGTATTGTTATTACTCCCCTAATTGCATTAATGAAAGATCAAGTTGAAAATCTTCATAAACGAGATATTAAAGCAATTGCGATTTATTCAGGAATGACAAAAAATGAAATTGACATTGCCCTAGAAAATTGCATTTATGGTAGTGTGAAATTCCTTTATATATCTCCTGAACGTATAAGTACAGAAATATTCAAGACACGTGTTAAACACATGAATGTTAACCTTATCGCAATTGATGAAGCGCATTGCATTTCTGAATGGGGTTATGATTTTAGACCATCATATCTAAAGATTTCTGAATTACGAGAACTGGTTCCTGACATTCCTTTTTTAGCTTTAACTGCTACGGCAATACCAAAAGTAGTAGATGATATTCAGGAAAAACTTAATTTCCTGGAGAAAAATGTATTTCAGAAAAGTTTTGAACGTAAAAACATAGTTTATCTGGTTCGTGAAATTGAAGATAAATATAATTATCTAATCGAAACAATAAAGAAAGTTAATGGCAGTGGGATTATCTATGTAAGAAATCGAAAAAGTACAAGAGAAACAGCTGAATTTCTTTTAAAAAATAATATTTCTGCAGATTATTACCATGCCGGATTAAAACATGAATCCAGAAGCACAAAACAAAACGAATGGAAAGTTGGGAAAACAAGAGTTATGGTTTCAACGAATGCTTTTGGAATGGGAATTGACAAGTCTGATGTACGATTTGTTATTCATTTAGATCTACCTGACAACATTGAAGCTTATTTCCAGGAAGCAGGCCGAGGTGGTCGTGATGAGAAAAAAGCTGTTGCTGTTTTATTGTATAATACTTCGGATAAAGTTAAAGCAGAACAAAGAATTGATCGAAGTTTTCCCGAAATAAAGGATATTAAAGCAATTTATCAAGCTCTGGGGAATTATTTCCAAATTCCATATGGTGGAGGAAAAAATATTTCTTTTGATTTTGTTATTTCAGATTTTGCCAAGAATTTCAATTTCAACATTATGACAATTCTTAGTAGCCTAAGATTTCTTAAAAGAGAAGGATATATTGAACTGACTGATGAATTAAACAGTTTGTCGAAACTTCATTTTGTAACAGGTCGAGATGATTTATATAAATTCCAGATTGCCAATGCAAAATTTGATGGATTTATCAAGCTTATACTCAGATCATATACCGGTTTATTTTCAGATTATGTAAACATTGACGAGCGTTCTCTGGCTAAAAAAGCAAATATTGATATTGAAGTTGTATATAAATATTTAAATCATTTAAAATCAATAGGGATATTAAATTACATTCCACAAAAGAAAAATCCTTTTATTGTTTACACTGAAGAAAGATTGGATGATAAATCACTTCATATTTCGAAAGAGAATTATGAGTTTAGAAAAACCAGATACATTGAAAGGATAAATTCTATGTTGCATTACGCTTCTTCTGATAATAAATGCCGGAGTCAAATTCTGTTAAGTTATTTTGGAGAAAAGAAACCTGACAGATGTGGTCAATGTGATGTTTGCACACGAAGAAATGAACTTGATTTAAGTAAGTACGAATTCGATTTGATACTTGACAAAATTAAAAAGCAACTTCAGTATAATTTAGTTTCAATGGAAGAATTGGTTCCTAATGCTGATAAAAACAAGGAAAAAGCACTTAAGGTAATTCAATGGTTATTAGACAATAACAAAATAATTAAAGATACTCAGGATTTGTTTACCTGGAATTTGGAGAACTAAATATTTATTTCATCTATTCTTTTATAAAAATTTTCTTTATAACTATTTCCTATTGGGATTCTTATATTATTTATTATTATCCTATTTCGTTGTATTGACTCAATTTTATCAAGAGCAACAACAAAAGATCTATGAACACGAATAAAATTCGAATCAGGTAACTTTTCTTCAATTTTCTTCATTGTAATTAATGTTAAAATTTTCTTTTCTTTTGTATAAATTTTCATATAATCCTTAAGCCCTTCAATATACAATATGTCTTTCAGATAAATTTTAACACTACTATAATCAGCTTTAACAAATATATAATCTTCTGTAAACGATTTAATATTATTACTTGATATTACTTTTTTATTTTTTAAGTTAAAATGTTCATAGGCCTTATTTACAGCTTTAAAAAAACGCTCAAAAAGAAATGGCTTAACGAGATAATCAATTGCATTTAATTCAAATCCTTGAACAGCATAATCAGAATAAGCTGTTACAAATATCACCAATGGTTTATTTTCAATATTCTTTATAAATTCAATGCCAGAAATATCTGGCATATTTATATCTAAAAAAATAAGATCAATTTTTTCTTTTTGAATAATATCTATTGCTTCAAAAGCATTTTTGCATGACTTTATAAAGTTGAGATATGGAACTTTTTTCGCAAAATCCTCAATTAAACTTAAAGCTAAAGGTTCATCATCAACGGCTATACAGTTCATTATTTTATGCTTATAAATAATTTAACAATGAATTTCTTTTCAACTATTTTAGTTGTTAACACATGACAGTTAGGATATTCAAGCTCTAACCTGCGTTTGATATTACTTAATCCAAATCCAGATTTTTCATCTTCTTGCCGAGCCATTAAGATATCATTTTTAATTTCTAACTGAATTGAATCATCCTTAATGTTTAGATCAATATCTATTTTACATTCAGTAGTTGAATTAGTACCGTGTTTAAAAGCATTCTCAATAAATGGTATTAATAGTAAAGGTTGGATTTTTATAGTCTCTGATTTTCCTTCTATATTAAATTCAATTTTAACATTTTCAAACAATCTTAGTCTTTGTAAATCAATGAAAGTATTAATATAATCTATTTCGCTTGACAAGTTTACGAATTGTTGTTTTGACTCATCCAACATGTACCTCATTAACTGTGATAGCTTTACAATAGCTGGTGCCGTTTGGTCCGATTTTGATATTGCCAAAGAATAAATTCCATTTAATGTATTAAATAAAAAATGAGGATTAACCTGTGATTTCAAAAAAGACAACTCAGAATTCACTTTTTCATGAATCATTCTTTTTTGTTTTGATTCATTTTCGAACCATTTCTGGATAGATTTAATGCTTGTGCTTACAGCAATTATAAATAAAAAGATATATATAGTTATCGGAGGACGTTTACCATTTATTTGCTCATTATATCCAAAATAATGATTAAAAAAATAATCTAAAAATAAAGTAATAACCAGAGCAAAAATTATAGCTATTACAAATTTCCCTATTTTATTTTTAAAAAACAGCTTGGGGATAAAAATCAATGAGTTTATATAATACAAAGCTATCATTACGACTGAGTGGAAAACGAATCGATAAAAAAACCTATCCGGATCGATATCAATTCTTACAGGCCGGTTCGATAATGAAGCTTGAAAAGATAATACTTGTAATACAAAAAATGTACTCCAAATTAGAAAATGAAGAAGTATTATAAAATATTTAGATTCGATAAAGCTTTTTTTCATCCTCTTTTTTCAACAAATATAACAGGTAATAAATTAGATAAACTTATAAAATATAAATATACCGTGAAAAGAAAGACTAATGATTATTTTTTATCGATAAACGAGAATTATTCAACCTGAAAAACAACAAAACCGTATTTTTTACTTCCATCAGCGTACAAGGCATATAACTTAGAATCGTGAATTTTTAAGCTTTTAAATTCTTTATCTTTATCAATATGTTCAAAAATCTTTATTGGTTTCTCAGCTTCTTTAATATCGTATACCTCAATGTATTTTCCACAAGCCACATATAAATAATTTCTATCAATAACTAAATCTATCGCTTTGCCGTTGGTTTTTATGTTGTTTACCTCAAGAGGATAAAGTGGTAAACCCATATTTAATACAGATAAGCCTCTAAAATCATTTGCAATATATCCGGCTGATCCTCTTATTAAAAATTTATTTACTTCGTTATCTGTTAAATGCGATTTAGGAAACTCTGCTGATTTAAATTTTGTGAAAGGCTCGTTAAATTTAAATATCTTTAATCCTCGTGCACCTCCAGATATTATAATATAAGGTGGTACAATTTGTATGTTCTTTACAGGAAAATCTTTTATATTATTTCTTGATACCATTTTAATATTGTCGAGGTTACTAATATCAACAATTTCCAAGCCCATGCTTTTATAACCAAGCATGGCAAAATTTTCAAATATTTCAGAACAATATACATCTTCGTATCGATAATAAGTTCCCAATACATATGGCATTGTTGGATCAATTACATCAAGTATTTTTAATCCCAGTACGCCATAAGCAAGATAAGCCTTATTATCAATTACATTAACATTATATGCTGTTCCGAATACTTTTTTTCTTGATCTTTTTTCGTATTCCTGATAAACAAATGTTTCTTGAATATTGCTAATATCAGATATGTCAAGTAAATGCAAACCACTTTCACCTAATGGCAAATACAGAATTGTATCCTGAATATCAAAATTGGACAGTTCGTAACCTTTCATTTCGGATGAATATTCTGATAAAGGATATATGTATTGTGCTTTTATGTTGAATATTAATCCTAAGATGAATATGGAAAGAAAAATATATATTTTCATTGTGTAAAGTTTGCGATTATAAAATTAATAATAATTCTAATCTATTCAACATATACTACCAAACCTTTTAGATACTCACTCTCAGGATGATAAACATTTATAGGATGATCAACCGGTTGATTTAGCTGATGTAAAATTCTTACGTTTCTTCCGGTATTAGTTGCAGCAGTAAAAATTGTCTTTCTAAAATTTTCTTTACTAACAACCTGCGAGCACGAGAATGTGAATAAAATTCCGCCAGGCTTAATTTGCTCTATCGCCTTTATATTCAATCTCTTATATCCTTGCAAAGCATTATGTAATACGTTTTGATGTTTAGCAAAAGCAGGTGGGTCGAGAATTATAAGATCATATTTATTATCAATATTATTTAAATATTCAAATGCATCAACAGCAAAAGCTTCATGTCTGCTTGTATCTTCAAAATTAAGATCAATATTTTCATTTGTTAATTCAATTGCTTTTTTCGAACTATCTACGGAATGCACCAATTTCGCATCTCCTTTCATTGCGTAAACTGAAAAACCGCCGGTATATCCAAATACATTTAAAACAGAACGCCCTTTGGAATATTCTGCTACTAGTTTTCTGTTTTCTCTTTGATCAACAAAAAAGCCTGTCTTTTGACCTTCTTCCCAATTTATTTTAAACTTGTTTCCATATTCAAGCACAATATTCTCGCTTGACTCTCCATAGATGTAGCCATTTTTTGCTTCAATATCAGATTTAAAAGGAATTGTATTTTCACTTTTATCGTAAACAGCAGTTAATTTGTCACCAAGAACTTCTTTCAAAGCATTTACAATATGCTCTCTGTTTAAATACATTCCAATTGAATGCATTTGTATTACAGCTGTGCCATTGTAAAAATCAATAATTAATCCTGGTAATCCATCACCTTCAGCATGCACAAGCCTATAAACATTATTGTTTTCACTAGTGGCAATGCCTGTCATCTTTCTTAGCTCGTATGCTTTTTCTATCTTTTCTTTCCAAATAGAATCTTCAATTTCTTTTTCTTCAAATGAAATTATCCTTACCATTATCGAACCTATTTGATAATGCCCAATAGCTAAAAATTCATCTTTATTATCGGTTACATATACCAAATCTCCCTCATTAACATTACCAATAATCTTTTTTATAGCACCGGAGAAAATCCAAGGATGATAACGTCTAACAGATTGATCTTTTCCTGATTTTAATATAACTTTTGGATAATTCATTGTTTATTTATTAAATATACTTGTTTAATTTTCTATAAATCTGAAGACAAACCCATGCATCTGTAGCAGCATATACTTGTTGTGCTTCAGAAAGCTCCTCTTTCTCCCAATTTGTAACTTGCTGTGACTTTGAAATTCTTTTTTCGAGAACAATTCCTGTTATTTTCTTCAGGCTTTTTGCTTCAATGGCAAATTCCTCAACGTAATCCTGTAAATCAATAAACCCTGCAGGTTCAAAATCACCAATCTCACGCAATATTTTAATGTCATCTTTTATTGCCAGTCCTATTTTTATGATATCTGGATTTGAAAGGATTTCCTTTATTTCATCTGACAAACCGATCTTATTAATTCTTAATAAAAATGCCTGGTTTGAACTTGTTATTTGTAACAATGAAACTGGATTAATCTTACCTTTCTTAAATGATGGTCTTGTTTCTGTATCAAAGCCCAGTATTTTTTTTCCCTTCAACAATGGAACGTAATCATCATATTTGTCAAATGTATCAATTACAAATATTCCTCCATTAAATTGATACAGCGGCAAATCATTTACTTCCTCATTGGTTAAATTTTCTGCAAACATTCCCTACTCTCCTTTTCTATGATCTACTTGTCTCTTTGATAAAATCCAATTAGTTGTATCAATATGATCGCTACTATCTTTGGTTTTTTCTTCATCTTCCTCTTCGTCCAGATTCTCTTCACCAAAATATATTGCATGAATTGCTTTTAAAGCATTTAATAGTTTTTGTCCCCAGAATTCTTCAAAATTTAATTGACATTCCCACAAAGTGTCATTCATAACATCCTCTGTACCTGCACTAAATAAAGATACGAAATTCTTAAGATCCTGATATATATCTGCAAGATTATCAGAAATTGATGCCGAACTTTGTTCCAACTGCTCATGAGTTAATGGATCATAAACTTCTCTGTATTCATCGTGAAAGCCTAACTTTTGCTTAACAGAGTCTTTTATAATATCCCATTCCTCTTCAGTCACAAACTTTTCGTTTTCAGCTTCAAATACAGAATCAAACTTTGGTATCAAAGATGCTTTTAGGTAAATTAAAGGCAATAACCTTCTAGCTTTATCTAAAAAACTCTTTTTACTAAATCTTAAAGTATTCTCTACAAAAACACAATATTCCCCAACCACTGTTACAAACTCAGTGACATTCTGTGAAGAAATAATATTTCTGTTAAATTCTTCTCCCATGTTTCTTCTTCAATATATTTTGGGCAAAGGTATAAAAGAAATTTTATTAAAAGGATATAGAAATGGTAAACACAATCTTTTATTTGTCGATAATAAATCACTTTCTATCTAAGGATATTTTCTCTAAGTAGATATTGTTTCATTTTATCTAATAAGCATCCTAAAATTTGCAGAAACCAAAAATTGAAAAATTATGAAAAAACAATATTTAATTTTAGTAAACACCTTCCTTTTAATAGTTGTATTTCTTATAACAATAGTTTCTTATGGACAAAAATCATCTGATATCAAAGCTATAGAAATTACTAATAATATGAAAAATCAATTAACTCTTACCGATCAACAATACGATCAGGTTTTAGAAGTAAATAAGAAATATCTTAAAAAATTAGATGATTCCAGAAATGAAAATGAACCAGGATCAGGTGTACGTGAAGAATTTACGAAAATTAGATCCGAATGGGATAGTGAACTTGAAAAAGTTCTAACAAATGTACAGTTCGAAAAATACAAGGAAAACAAAATGAAACAGAGACCAAAAAGAGTACCTAATAATCGTTAAAAAACAATCATGCAAAAAACTATCATCTACATAACTGTTATAATTTTAATAACTACAGGATGCAGTGTATATGAATCCATATACCAAGATCCTCCTTTAAATATTGATGGTTCCTCTTCTGATTGGACTACAACACTTGATTCCAAAAACAATAGTAGCTTTTCATATGGAATCTCAAACGACAACGAAAATTTATATATCCGAATTAATATTAATGATCAATATGTACAAAAGAAATTAATGTTAGCCGGATTAACTGTTTGGATAGATACCACCGGAAAGAAGAAAGAATACATGGGCATTACCTGTCCAATACAAAAGGCTTTACCAAAAATGAACCGAAAAATACAAAACCAAGCAGAATGGAAAAAAGATCAATTACTTGAAATTGATTTCCTTGGATTTAAAGAATATGGTGAAACCTATTTTATCAGTAAAAATCCATATGGAGTAGAAGTTTCTATTGATCAGGATCAATTTAAATCCCTTTATTATGAAATGAAAATTCCTGTAAAATCCATTTATACTGATCATTCCAACCTGGCTCTTAAAACATTAAGCATTGGTTTAGAAACAGGGGCGTTAAAAATTCCTTCTCAGACCAACAGACCTGCAGTAAGCCAATCTGCTGGAATATCAGGAAGAGGAAAAGGTGGCAGAGGTGGTGGTGCTGGAGGTCGTGGTGGAGGAAAAGGTGGAGGACCATCAGGAAGAACACCTGACAGTTCCTCAATTACTAATATGACCTCACCAACAAAAATTTGGATTAAAAATATTAAACTGGCTCAACAATAATCCATTATGTTAAAAACTAAAATTTCAATTTTATTGTTAATCTTGTTAGTATCAAAAGTATTTGCTACAGATGTAGTTAAGATAGAGGTTACCAAATCCTATTTTGGTAAAACAAGAATTAACATTATTCATGATCTTGAAAAATCATTTCCTATTTATTTTGATTATGACAAATCATATTTCAAAAACGATATGTTTCCCGGGAAATCTTATAAAGAAGCTCCCTTGGAAAAAGTCCTTAATGATTTGATGAAAAATACAGGTCTTTATTACAAAATAATTGACGAAACTATTGTTATTAGACCAATAGGTGCAGAAATAAAATTTAAAGCTAAAGTTTACGAAAGAAAAACAAACTTTACATTGATTGGAAAAGTTAAAGATAAAGTAACAGGAGAAACGCTACCTTTTGCTCAATTACTTATTGAAGGAACTAATAATGGGACTATAACCAATGCCGATGGTCACTTTACTCTTTTTAATATACCATCTGATACATCTGTAATTGCAGTACATTATGTAGGCTTCGATGTAAGACACGTATATTTAACTCCAAAGAAAGCATCACAGGAATTAATTATTGAATTATTTCCTTCAACAACAGAAATTGAAGAAGTTGTGGTAACTGCAGAACGGGAAGATCTGATGCGTATTAGTGAATCCATTAGTAGAGTCTCTTTAAATCCCTTAAAAATAAAGGATTTACCATCTATTGGAGACAAGGATTTATTCCGAACATTTCAGTTAATGCCTGGGATCAGTGCCAGTAATGAATCATCCAGTGGATTATATGTTCGTGGAGGAACTCCCGATCAAAATCTCATTCTATATGATGGATTTACTGTATACCATGTTGATCACCTTTTTGGGATGTTTAGTGCATTTAATGCTGATGCCATAAAGGATGTCAAACTATCTAAAGGAGGTTTTGAATCAAAGTATGGAGGACGTATCAGTAGTGTAATGGAAATTATTGGTAAAGATGGGAATGAGAATAAAACAAGTTATGGTGCTGGAATTGGATTCTTAAGTTATAATGGATATGTAGAGTTTCCTATAAAAGATAAAATTACATTTATTGCAGTTGGACGTAAATCATTTCAAAGTTTTCTGTACGATCAATTCTTCGACATGTTTAACGATGCCGAATCATCTGCATCTGCACCTGTACCTGCCGGAGCAAGAGGAAATAAAACAACCACGTTTAATGTGGAACCATCTTCCTATTTTTACGACTTAAACTCTAAACTAACCTATAAACCAAATAATCTGAATACTATTTCGCTTAGTTTTTATAATGGACAAGACGATCTCGACAACTCCCGTGAATTAAATTTATCAAGAGGGGGACTCAATCTTAGCGGAGGAACTACAGACTTAACTAAATGGGGCAACTGGGGTTCCAGCTTAAAATGGTCGAGTAAATGGAATAATAATCTTTACACAAACACCTTGCTCTCCTACTCTCGCTATTATAGTATAAGAGATATGAATTCTGAAAGAACTTCAACGAATAGTAATAGTGGTAGCACCAATATTATGAGCTTTGGTACAAACGAAGAAAACATTCTACAAGATTATTCTGCCAAATATGATATTGAATATAAACTGTCTAATAAAAACAAAATTGAAGCTGGATTACAATATAACTTTTTCAATATTGATTATGACCATACACGTAGTGATACCATTGTAATTCAAGATCAACACAATAAAAAATCACAAGCTGCTTTTTATATACAAGATAATGTTAAATTATTTGATAAACTTTTATTAATTCCAGGATTAAGAACAAGTTATTTTGAAGGAACTAATAAAATCTATTTAGAACCAAGATTATCAGCCTCATACAGTCTTAGCAAACATATAAAATTAAATACTGCTTGGGGAAAATATAATCAATTTACAAACAGAATTATACGCGATGATATTGAGTCAGGAAGTAGAGATTTCTGGGTGCTTTCCGATGGTGAAACTATACCTGTAGGTTCTTCAACGCACTATATAATCGGAGCTAATTATGAAAATTTAAGATATTTATTCAGTGTAGAACTTTTCTACAAAGACATGAGTGGCCTGACAGAATACTCCTTGAATTATATTCCCTCATTTCGGGATCTTGAATATGATGAATTCTATTATCAAGGTACTGGTATAGCACAAGGAATGGAGCTCCTGGCACAGAAAAAATTTGGGAAATTAAGTGGATGGCTTGGATATACTTTAAGCAGGGTAGATTATCAATTTGATTTATATGGCGAAGATCCTTTTCCCGCAAGTCATGATGCTACTCATGAATTCACAGCAGTTACAACATACAAATGGAAAAAGTTCACTTTTTCCGGTACATGGATTTATGCAACAGGAAAACCATACACAGCACCATCAGGAAGTTATGAAATAACCTTACCAGATGGGAATACTCAATATCTATTAAGTATTGGTGATAAAAATACTTTACGACTTCCGGATTATCACAGATTGGATCTATCAGTTAATTATAAGTTTGGTTTAGGCGATTTTGGTGGTGGCGTTTTGGGATTCTCTTTATTTAATGCTTATAACAGAGAAAATATCTGGTATAAAGAATATGAATTTCTTGATGGAGAACTAATAGAAACAAATGTAAACTATCTGGGTATAACTCCAAATTTATCTATTTCAATAAATCTAAAATGATTATGAAAAAGCAATTTATATTATACAGTTTAATCATCTCCTCGTGCCTACTATTTTCTTGTAATAACGAAGATAAAATATTATATGATGATATCCCTGTTGTAGAAGCCTATTTATATACCAATCAACCATTGGACAGTATAAGAATAGTGAAAACTTTACCATATTTTTCAGATATTGATGCAAATATTAATGTCAACGACTTGAATGTTATTATTTCTGTAAATAATGAATCTTATACCTTTAAACAATCAGCAGAAAATCCTGATTATTACATTATTGGCAACAACCAACTAATAATTCAGGAAAACATTGAATACTCTGTTCGTTTTGATTTTAATGATATAGAAATTTCTGCCTCTACAATCGCCCCAGGTAAAGCCGAAAATTTCGCAATATCGAAAACTGAAATCTATATTGATGACGATTCATTCGACGAAGAAGGTATTGAATTTACATGGGATAATTCTGATGAAGAATATTACATGTTAAGCGTTCAACTTACTGATACAACATCATTAGCCGACAACCAGATTTTTGATAATGCTGAAGATCCACCGCATTCAATACTAATGCCACCCATGAACTCAAATAACATGGAAATAAATAGTAGAATGATACAGTATTTTGGAAATTACCGAGCTGTTCTTTTTAAAGTTAACAACGAATATATTGAGATATTTGAAAGCTTGAATCAATCTTCATCAAACTTATTAGATTATCCAACAAATATTAAAAATGGAAAAGGAATATTCACAGCCTTAAGTTCCGACACTTTGCTTTTTAATGTAATAGAAAATTAGCAGGATTAAAGGAGAACTATGGTTCTCCTTTTTTTTATCTGGTATACACCCATTCTTTTTCTGTTGATAAATCACGGTTAAATAAATAACCATCGGTGTCAAGCGCTTTTACATCTTCGGGGTTTTCAATTCGATTTTGAATAATGAATCGGCTCATTAAGCCACGTGCAGTTTTTGCGTAAACAGTAATTACCTTATAACCATTTCCTTTAGCTTCTTTAAATATAGGAGTAATAATTTCTCCTTTTATTGTATTTGGCTTTATTGCTTTAAAATATTCATTCGAAGCTATAATAGAAATTATTAATAAATAATCATTGTTTTAATGATAATAATCTATCTTAGAAAAAAATTTAATAATAAATTAAATTATTTTTATTTTTACGTTCTAAGTATAAACCTTAATTAAGAATTAAACAAAATAAGCTCATGAAAGCCAATATTATATTTATTTCATTTTTTTCTATTCTGCTAATTACTGGATGCAGTACCTACCAAGCAAGCTATGAAACGAAACCTTTAAAAATTGATGGTTCTTCTTCTGATTGGAAAACAACACTTGAATCAAGAAATAATAATAGTTTCTCTTATGGTATTTCAAATGATAAAGAGAATTTATATATCCGTATTAACATTAACGATCAAGACATTCAAAGGAAACTGATATTAGCAGGATTCACTGTATGGATAGATACTACAGGAAAGAAAAAAGAAAATGTTGGTATATCCTGCCCTATTAAAAAAACTTTACCTAAGTTGAACAAGAACAAAATAAAAGAGATGAAAGATTCTCCTGAATGGAATAAAAACCAATTACTTGAATCAGAATTTATAGGATTCAAAGAATATACGGAAACTTATTTTATAAGTCAAAATCCTTATGGAGTAGAAATTTCTATAGATCAGGACAAATTTAAATCGCTTTATTACGAAATGAAGATTCCTTTTAAATCGATTTATGATAATTACACTAACATCTCACTAAAAAAACTGAGTATCGGTTTAAAAACGGGAGCATTGGAAGCACCTAAACAGTTAACCAAGCCTACTCATGTAAAGGATGAACGATCAAGCAGCAGGGGAGGAAGAACACGCTCCGGGAGTGGAAATGGAAGCAAACTTGCAGGAGGAACACCAAACTCTTCAATGTCTAGTTTGACTTCTCCGACAATAGTATGGATTAAGAATATAAAACTGGCAATAAAATAATTGACTTAAATTATAAAAACGAAGTATTAAAAAAGTGGTTATCTTGTAAAGACCCATTCTTTTTCTGTTGATAAATCATGATTAAACAAATAACCACCTGTATCAAAAGCTTTTATTTCTTCGGGGTTTTCAATTCTATTCTGAATAATGAATCGGCTCATTAAGCCACGTGCAGTTTTTGCGTAAACAGTAATTACCTTATAACCATTTCCTTTTGTTTCTTTAAATACAGGAGCAATAATTTCTCCTTTTATTGTATTTGGCTTTATTGCTTTAAAATATTCATTCGAAGCTAAATTAATTAACACATTATTCTTATGCTTTGCCAATTCATTGTTTAATGATTCTCCAATTTTTGTTCCCCAGAATTCATACAAATTTTTGCCTATAGGATTTTTTAATGCGATTCCCATTTCTAAACGATATGCTTGTATTAAGTCCAAAGGTCTCAATACTCCATATAATCCTGATAAAATTCTTAAATTGTCTTGAGCAAAAATTAAATCATCTTCGGTTAGAGTTTTTGCATCTAAGCCGATATATACCTGTCCACGAAAAGCTAATAAAGCTTGTTTTGCATTATCCGGTGTAAAAGGAGTTCTCCACGATAAGTTTCTTTCAAAATTCAGGTTCGCAATTTTATCATTAACCTTCATTAAACGAACAATATCTTTTGGGTTTAATTTCCCCATCTCCTTCATTAATACTTTTGAGTCATCTAATAAATCGGGTAGTGAATTCTGATTTATTTGAACTTCATATTTAAAATCCAATGTTTTTGCTGGAGATATTATTGTTATCATAAATTTTAAATAATAACATTAGAAACGTTTTTGTGTTCAGAAAATTTTGATCAATAATAAACGAGACACTTCGCTAATTTTTTTATTCCATTAGCATTTTCATATATTTATACTGATGTAAACCATCTTCATCACTCAAAGATAGCCATAAATATGAATTGTCTATTTTTTCAATTGTATATTCATACATTATTCCTGAAAGTGCAATAGTAATTTTAGTATTGTTATCTTTTAATTGCCATGTTCCATTTATAATATTCTGATCTTGAGTAATTACAATTTGTAGGGTTTCATCTTCAAAGAAAGTATAAACACTGTTTGTAGAATATATGGATTCATGCAAAAAACTCTCGCCATTCAATGTCGTTTCTTCAAGTATCCAGGTATTGGTTAATAAGTCTTTTTTCGAAACCGTTCCATCTTCACATGAAACTAAAAAGTAAAATAATACTATAATTAATAATTTAGTTTTTTTCATTTTTAAGATTTTCATTTCAAATTTAAAATAAATTCAATAAAAAAAGCGGTGCTATTAACACCGCCCTGTCTTTGAAAATTACTGCACTTTATTACAGTATCGTTATTTAGGTTAGGGTATTGAAACAAAACTTTTATTAATTAATGCATGCTGACTCTTCTTAGATGAGCATTATTTAAAAAAGGTTGCGTTGAATAAAAAAATATTTTTTTATTCAACAAATTCCACGAGAAAAAGAAGTTTATTTATTACTGTGAATTAGCAGCTTTCTGATCTTCTGTATATTTTAATTTAAAATATAAGACTACAGATAATGTAGCATATAAAGGATACGTTAATGCTGCAACAATCGAATTTAAAACAACAGTCCATAGTCCAATATCATACATTTTTAAATCTAAAGCTTCAAGGATACTACCGGTTTCGTTTAAGTTTCCAAAAAACATAATTACAAAAGGGATTGCAATTAATGCAGTCAAAACTAATGACACTAAAAACATAATTAGAACAAACAGTACAACTGTGCCTAGCGCAGACCAGAAATCTTTGTGTGTTAAAGTGAATGCTCTTGCAACTGTTTCAATAGCATTTTTTTCTTCAGCAACAAGAATTGCACCTCCGCTCATCATTATTGTTCCAAGGTACGCCATTGCTACAATCGACCCTATAATTATTGCGAAAACACCAAAAAATACTCCTATAACAATAATTATTGCAGAAAGAACTAAAAAGAAAATCATATGAACAGAAAACTTCCGTACTGACTCTGCAAATAATTCACCTACAACAGCATCTGGATTCAAGTCGCTTTTAATTAAATAATTAACAAGAAATGCATTTAAGAAACCATAAATAATAAATGAACTTACTGATACAACACCCATTTTCTTAAATATTTCTGGAAGATTTCTCATCAATTCTTCTGGGTCAGATACATTATAAAGATCCATAAATCCCAAGTAATATAATATAATTTGAATAATAAATACTGCCACAAAACTGTATATAAACATTGTCAAAAATTTCTTCAAATAAATGCTGAAAATTGCTGATAACATGGAATCAACTTCCATCGGCTTATATAGACTGTGTTTCGTAAGATCTGTCATTGTTTCTTGTTTTAAAATTTATGCTAAAATAAGCATTTTAAAAGTTACTTTAAAAAAAATATTAAACCACAACCAATCAATAATATAACTACAGATTCTTAGTAAGAATAAAAAATTAAAACATTAATTTATCGTTCATTTTTTCACTTCTAACATCTTTTTTTATTAACTTAACCTGCGATTTTAATTTAACACTATTACCATGGACCAAAGTTCAAAAAGAAAATCAATATTTAGATTGTTATTTATTAAAGTAACCCTCGTTGTACTTTTATTAAATATTATTTTAGCAATTATTACTGTAAAGGACACCATACATGTTCAAATAAACAGTGATACGGAATTACGCAGCAAAATCAGAAATGAGATTATTGGAATAAGTGATTTTCAGACTTCAGCACTTCAAACTTTTGAAAAATCATTTTATGATTTACAAAAAGAAGCACTTGAAACCCTAACACGAAATAAAAAAGTTGATCTTAGATCAGAAAACTTAAATGAGCAGCTAAAATCTTTAAGACTTGATACAATATTTCATGATTTATATATTATTGAGGATAACCGAGTAGTGAATACAACCTACACACCTGACTGGGGACTTGATTTTTCAGCTTTTGGTGATGAAAAAACAAATTATTTAGATCGAATATTAAAATCTAAAGCATTTTTAGCTGAGCGTTTCCAATTCGAAATATCTACAAAACGATTAAAGTCTTATTCTTATCAAGCTTCAGAAAATGGAAAATATCTTATTGAAATTGGTAGTTACTCTGAAGTTGCCGATAAAATTATGGAAATGTTTATTAATAGGTTAAAACAAATAACAGCTGAAAACGAAAATGTTGTTTCGGTAAATTATTGGTTTGGAAACGATGATTATCAATTTCCTTTGATCGACCAACCTATTAACAGATACGTTCCTGACAGCCTGGTAGTTAATGCATTTACAGGTAAGAAAGATCAACAAACTGATTTTGATATAAAAGATCAAAAGTTAAATGCAGAATTCATGTATATTGAACAAGATCCGTTAACAAGATTACCGGATTTCGCATTATCGATAATTACGGATATAACAGACAAAAATGATCCTATAATTAAAATCATTACAAGACAAGCCTTATTTGCTCTTAGCTTTTTGATACTAATTATCGGTTCAATTTTCATTGCAATTCGTTCGTTAAAAAAACATCAGTAAGTAAGTAATTAAAATATTTAATGGCACAAGAAATTCTTGTGCCATTTTAATTTTAGTATATGTCTAATAACTTTGACAAAGATATTCAGTATTACAAATTCTGTTTTTACGGTTTTTTAAAGAATCTGAGATTTTTTGAGCCATTTCTAATTTTATTTTTTCTTGAAAAAGGAATTACATTTCTACAAATAGGTACGCTCTACGCAATTCGTGAAATTTTAATAACCATTTTGGAAATTCCTTCCGGAGTTATTGCAGATGTTTTTGGTCGAAGAAAGTCTTTAATATTTTCCTTCCTTTTTTATATTATTTCGTTCCTAATATTCTTTTTAAGTAATAACTATTTTATTTATATAATAGCAATTCTGTTTTATGCTACTGGAGATGCATTCCGAACAGGGACTCATAAAGCAATGATTTTCACTTATCTTAAAATTAAAGGATGGGGAAATCAACGAGCACATTATTACGGAAAAACCAGATCATGGTCGCAAATGGGATCTGCAATATCTTCATTAATAGCCGCATCAATTGTATTTTATAGTGGAAACTACAAATCAATTTTTATTTATTCTACTATACCATATATTTTAGATTTAGTTCTGATTACTTCATACCCTAAAATTCTCGATAACAAAGGCATTCAGTTTAAATGGAGTCAGATTATTAAAAAATTTAGAGAAGTAATTACGGATTTTATCTTTTCATTCAAGAATATTCAAATTTTAAAAGCAGTTGCAAATCTCTCATCTCATAGTGGTTTTCACAAAGCTATTAAAGATTATTTGCAACCTGTAATTCAAACTTTGGCTTTATCTATACCAATAATGCTTGCTTTTACCGAAAAACAAAGATCTGCTATACTTATTGGGGGTTTCTATTTTATTATTTATTTGCTAACCTCATATTCTTCAAACAAGGCAGGTAAATTAAAAGATAAACTGAAATCAATAGAATTAGCTCTTAATTTTACTCTTTACTTAGGATTTATATTTGCTCTACTAAGTGGTATTTTCTTTCATAATGGATTCTATTTTGTATCTGTATTGTTTTACACAGGTATCTATTTGGTAGAAAATATACGTAATCCAATTGGTGTAGCTTATGTAAGCGAGTTATATAAAGACGAAGTACTTGCTACTGCACTTTCAGCGAATTCACAGGCAAAAAGTTTTATTGCAGCTTTAATTGCACCAATTATTGGATTTTTAACCGACAAATTTGGAATTGGCATTGGCTTATCTGTTTTAGCTCTGATATTAATTATATCTACCCCTTTGTATTTAGCAAAGAAGAAAAAATAAAGTGTGAATTATTAAAATGGGAATCTTGCCAGTGGAGCTATATCCTGACTTGCAAATTCTTTATTAAGATATTTATAATAACCTGTTATTGCAATCATGGCAGCATTATCTGTAGTAAACTTAAAATCAGGAATAAAAATATCCCATCCATATTTTACAGCACGATCTTTCATTGCATTCTGTAATCCTGAATTTGCCGAAACACCACCTGCAATAGCAATTTTCTTTATTCCAGTTTGTTTAACTGCTTTTTCAAGCTTATCCATTAATATTTCAACAATGGTATGTTGAATGCTTGCACATAAATCCATCATATTTTCTTTAATAAAATCAGGATTTTCTTTAATACTATCGCGAATAAAATATAAAAAGGATGTTTTTAATCCGCTAAAACTATAATCAAGATCCTTTATACGTGGTTTGCTAAAACTAAACGCATCTTTATTTCCGACTTTTGCATTCTTATCAATTAACGGACCGCCCGGATACGAAAGCCCAATTACTTTTGCACATTTATCAAAAGCTTCACCAGCTGCATCATCAATGGTTTGTCCAATGACTCCCATTTCAAGATGATTCTTAATAACAACAAGTTGTGTATGACCTCCTGAAACTAATAAACATAAAAAAGGAAACTCAGGCAATCTATTTTCTTTCTCGTACTCTTTAATAAAATGAGCTAAAATATGACCTTGTAAATGATTAACCTCAACTAAAGGAATATCCATTGCCAAAGAAAATGACTTTGCAAAAGAAGTTCCAACTAGTAATGAGCCCAGCAGTCCTGGTCCTCTTGTAAAAGCAATTGCAGTTATATCTTTTTTAGATACATTAGCTTGTTTCATTGCCTGATCTACAACCGGAATAATATTTTGCTGATGAGCTCTTGAAGCAAGTTCAGGCACTACACCTCCGTATGCTTTATGAACATCCTGATTAGCTGTAACATTTGACAATAAAAAACCGTCTTTAATAACAGATGCCGAAGTATCGTCACAAGAAGATTCAATTCCAAGTATAGTAATGCTCATTTATTGTAAAGAATTTGAGTTATTTATAATTTTTTTTGTTTCTTTTGCGTTAGAATTTGAATGGGTAAAAATATTAAAAAAATATATAAAATATCGATCATTTTTTTGTTGGTAATAATTACTTTGCCAACAGCTGCATTTTTTATACTAAAAAGCAGTAAAATTCAAACCTATCTTACTCATAAAATTACTCAAGAAGTTTCAGAGAATCTAAATGCTAAATTTGAAGTAGAATCTGTTCATTTTAAGTTCTTTAATCGCATTGTTTTAAAGAATGTTTATATTGAAGATCAGCTAAAAGACACCCTGCTTTATTCCGATGAAATAATCTGCAACATAAAAGAATTTAGTCGTAAAACTAAAAAAATCAACATTAGTAAGATTAATTTGATCAATGCAAAATTTTATCTACATAAACCTGATTCGCTTTCTCCAATTAATCTTAAGTTCATTACTGAAAATTTAAAAAAAGATTCTACCACAGGTGATAAACCAAAATGGGATGTTAAATTTCAAAATATTGAATTACAACAAACTATTTTCAGACTTAGATCATATCATAAAAAGAAATCAGAATATGGAATTAATTTTAGCAACCTAATCTGCTATGTTGAAGATCTTGATGTACGCAATCTTCAATTTGACAAAGGAGCAACTTCTTTCTATATCAAAAAACTAAAGTTTAAAGAGCAATCAGGTTTTTCTGCATACAACCTCAAGTTAAATATGAGTATTAGTGCTAATCACATAAAATGTAGCAATGTAAAAATAAGAACACCATACTCTTATATCAATTCCGATTCATTATCATTCCGGTTTAATAACTATGAAGAATTCCGCAAATTTGCTAAAAATATAAAGCTTGATTTTACTTTTCAGGAATCAAATATAAGCTTTACAGATATTGGATATTTCGCACCCATTTTTAAAGATATATCTTTAAATACAGTTCTTTCAGGTAGAGTTTATAGTAAGCTCAGTACATTTAAAGGTAAAAATGTAAGTTTCCATATTGGAGAGCAAACAGAATTAATTACTGATTTCAGTTTGAATGGACTCCCGAATCATAAACAAATGTTTATGTATTTTGATTTTAAGAAACTTACAACATGGGCACAAGATTTTGAACTTATCAATAAATTTCTAAAAAATAACAAAAAGATTGAAATCCCGGAAAGATTTGATCAGCTTGGAATTATAAGCTACAAAGGTAATTTTGCCGGATTTTATGATGATTTTGTTACGTACGGAAAGTTCACTTCTGATCTTGGAAATATTTCTACTGACCTGTCATTAAAACCTGATACATCAAAGACCCTTGCTTTTAACGGAAACCTTAAAACTACAGATTTCTTTATTGGGCAACTTGTTCCGGAAGATTCTCTAATAGGTAAAATCACCATGAATGCTCAGATAAAAGGTTTGGTGGGTACAAATAAAACAATAAAAGCAACCACAGATGGAGTTATTCATAATATTGAAATAAACAACTACAATTATCAAAACATTGTTATTGATGGTTTCTTAACTGAGAAAACATATAACGGTATTCTTAGTATTTCCGATCCAAATATTAAGCTTAATTTTTCTGGAGATATTGATTTCTCAAAAGAAATTCCAGTTTTTAATTTTAATACAGATGTACCATATGCTAATCTTTATGGACTAAATATCGATAAAGAAGATACTACTTCAAATTTATCATTTAGTTTAAATGCAAACTTTGAAGGAAATAATCTTGACAATACTATTGGGGAAATAAACTTTTCCAATGCAACACTACATAAGCTAAATGATTCAATAAGTTTTGACACTTTAAAACTGGTTTCTGAACAAGGGTTGGACACACATCGAATTGAGCTAAAATCAGATTATATTGATGCCTCACTTCACGGAACTTACAAACCGACCCATTTGGTTCAATCCTTAAAAAACATGTATTATAATTATCTACCTGCACTTGTTCATCAAGCAGAAGATACTACAGATCTAAATTTTAACAACAGTTTTGCATTAAATATAGATCTAAAAAAAACAGATAAACTGGCCCATTTTTTTCTGCCTAAAGTTTTTATTAGCGATAGTTCAATTATTGAATTCAATTATAATGCTGAACAAAAAAGGTTTTTGCTAAATGCCTTTGCTAAAGAATTCAAATTAAACAATCATACATTTTATAATCTTGATATTAGCACATTTTCTAATGATAGTATTTTTACAGCACTCACAAAGAGCAATAGTCTGCTATTAAATAATTACTTTGTTCTTGAGAAATTTAAATCTACATCAATAATTCATAAGAATACTATTGATTTGAAAATTGACTGGAATGATAAAGATACTGTAATTAATAAAGGAAAAATACTTGCATCAACTTCTATAAAGCAAGAAAAGCCTTTTGACAATCCATCATTTGACATAACTATTCTTCCATCTCAAGTAATTGTTAAAGACTCATTATGGTACATAAGTAAATCATCCATTAATATTGATACAACTTCTTATTCACTAAATAATTTCACTGTTAGTCATGGCAATCAAACTTTTAATGCAGAAGGAATAATCTCAGAAAACGATGACGACACTTTATTTCTTAGTTTTAATAAAATGAATCTTTCCAATGTTAATATATTAACTAAGAATAATAAACTAGAATTTGAGGGAATAATTAATGGTGAGGCTAATTTCTCTAATCTATATAAAAGCCCCTTATTTTATGCTAATATTGAAATTGATAATTTAGTTCTAAACAATGAAAATCTGGGTTATACCCAAATATATAGTCGTTGGATTGATAAATATAAAGCAATTCAGCTTGAAGCATCTACTTTAGAAAATAATAATAGAACTGTAAATGTATCTGGGAATTATTATCCCGAAGATAAAAGTGTGCAGTTTAACGTGATTCTCGATAAATTGGGCTTACATATTCTAAATCCATTTTTAAAAAGTTTTTCTTCTGATATAACAGGTTTAGGTGATGGATCTGTGATTGTTACAGGACTATTAAAGAAACCACAATTTAATGGTTTTATCTATATAAATGATGCAGCAATGACAATTGATTATATTAAAACAAGGTATTATTTTACAACAGAAGCAATTGTTGATAATAATATCTTAAAGTTCAATAATGTCGATGTTTATGATTCATTTAAAAATGATGCCAAAACCAATGGACAAGTAAAGTTTGGCCCTAACAAAGAAATTAGTGTAGATTTTAATATAGAGGCAAATAAAATCCATTCATTAAACACTACAGTTGAAGATAATGAAGCTTTTTATGGCACGGGATTTACTTCGGGAATTATAAGTATTGTTGGTAACAAGGGTAATACATTTTTAGATATATCAGCTAAAACAGAAAAAGGCACTAAAATAAGTATTCCTTTAGTACAAACAAATAGTGCCGATAATATGGAATTCCTGACTTTTGTTAATAAATCAGAAGAAATAAAAACATTGCCGGAAGAATATGGTCCTGATTTCTCAGGTTTTAGATTGAATTTTGAATTAGAAATTACTCCTGATGTTGAAGCTCAACTTATTTTTGATTCTAAGATTGGTGATGTTATCAGAGGTAAAGGTGAAGGAGATTTAAAAATGGAAATTGGCTCAGATAACGATTTCAAAATGTATGGCGATTTTACCATTGAAGAAGGAGATTATCTGTTTACATTACAGAATGTAATTAATAAAAAGTTTAAAATTGAACGCGGAAGTAATATCATATGGAATGGAGAACCTTATGATGCAAATGTTGATTTTGAAGCAGTCTATAATTTAAAAACCTCGTTAAATAGTTTAGTTATTGACACTAGCTATTATACAAATAAGGACTATTATAAAAAGCGTATTCCTGTTGAGTGTCAGGTATATCTTACTGAAAAATTAATGAATCCAAATATAAAGTTTGATATAAATCTCCCAACGGCTGGTGATGAAGCAAAAACATTACTCAAAACGGCGATAAATACAGAAGAAAAATTAAATAAACAGTTTTTATCATTATTGGTTTTAAACTCGTTTATGCCTGAACAAACTGGCTCTGATGCATACCTTTCTGATGGATCTGCCACAGCAGGCTTGGGAACAGTTACTACCAGCGAGCTTTTATCAAATCAGCTAAGCCACTGGTTATCACAAATTAGCGACGAGTGGGATGTTGGTGTTAATTACAGACCTGGTGATGAAATATCAAAAGACGAAGTTGAAGTTGCTCTTTCAACACAATTACTAAACGACAGAGTTAGTATTAATGGAAATGTTGGTTATGGCGGGCAAACAGTAAATCAGGCAAGTAATATTGTTGGTGATTTTAATGTAGATGTAAAATTAAATAAAAGTGGTAAAATACGTCTTAAAGCATTTAATGAATCTAATGATAAACTTCTATACGAAAATGCACCTTACACACAAGGTGTTGGAGTATTCTACCGTGAAGAATTTAATTCTTTCTCTGAATTATTAAATAAATTTTGGAATAGATTTCACAGAAAAAAAGAAAATGATGAAAGCGACTAATGTTTTTTTGTAATTTTGGGAAAAGAATAGTGAAAAAATAAAACAATATTAAATTCGTTTAAACAATAAATAAAATTATTAAAATATGATAAACCTGTTCATGATTTTACAAATAAACTTACAGGACAGCATTAATACAGCAGTTACTGAAGCCGGAGAATTAAAATTATCATACTGGGAACTTGCAATTAAAGGTGGATGGATAATGATTCCGATTGCAATTCTTTCAGTAATTGCAGTTTACATCTTTATTGAAAGGTATCTTGCTATTAAAAAAGCATCTCAAACGGATATTAACTTTATGAATAAAATAAAGGATTACATACACGATGATAAAATAGATTCAGCCTTAGCTTTATGTCAGTCAACAAATAGCCCTGTGGCCAGAATGATTGAAAAGGGTTTACAACGAATTGGAAGACCATTAAATGATATTAATGCAGCTATTGAAACTATTGGTAATCTGGAAATTTCAACACTTGAAAAAAGCTTACCTACTTTAGCTACTGTTTCAGGAGCCGCACCTATGATTGGTTTTTTAGGAACAGTTATAGGAATGATTAGAGCCTTTTATGATATGTCAAATGCAGGAAATAATATTGATGTAAGTTTGCTTTCAAATGGAATTTACACTGCAATGGTTACAACTGTGGCCGGTTTAATGGTAGGAATATTAGCTTATCTTGCTTATAATATTCTTGTTGCAAAAGTTGAAAAAGTAATTTTTCAATTAGAGGCAAATACTTCCGAGTTCATGGACTTACTTAACGAACCTGTAGAATAACTAAAATTAACCTCTCATGGCATTAAAAAGAAGAACAAAAGTAAATGCTAATTTTAATATGTCGTCAATGACTGACATTGTTTTTCTATTGTTGATTTTCTTTATGGTAACTTCAACACTTATTGCACCAAACGCATTAAAATTGTTATTACCTAAGAGCTCTCACCAGACTTCTGCATCAGCTATAACAACAATTTCAATTACCAGTGATTTAAATTATTATATTGAATCCAATCAAATTCCATTAGAAGATATTGAAGGAATATTACAATATAGATTTAATAGTGATAATGTTGAAGAACCAACCATTTCACTACATTGCGATGAAAATATTCCGATTCATGCAATGGTTAAAATAATGAATATTGCTAAAGACAATAAGTGGAAACTAATATTAGCCACACAGGCAAATTAAAATGTCAGAGTACATTAAAAAACATAAAACAGGCATAATTGGTACAATTATTTTTCATATAATAATTGGTGCTATTTTTATGATTTTTGGTTATTCAACACCTTTACCATTACCTGATGAAGAAGGTATTCTTATTAATTTTGGTGATAGTGAAGACGGTTTTGGACAGGTTGAACCCCGATATTCAGAATCGGCACAACAAGAATCTGCACAAGAAAGTCAAGAGTCTGTTCCTGAAACTACCTCTTCAGATTCAGATGATGGCTCCATAACTCAAGATTATGAAGAAGCTCCATCAATAAAAAAACAAGGAGAAAAGAAAGAAGAAATAGAAAAGGAAATCCAAACTGAAATAGAGAAAGAAGAAACTCCTGAGGTAATAGAAAGAACAGTCAATGAGAATGCTTTATTTCCTGGGAGAAATCGTAATAATGACAACAATTCTTCTGAAGGTGAAACTGAAGGTCAGGGAAACCAAGGATCAACAACAGGATCAGTAGACTCGCAAAATCATACTGGTGGAGAAAGTATGGGAACAAGCGGAACCAGCTTTAGTCTTGCAGGTAGAAATCCAGAATCCTTACCAAAACCAGAATATAAATATCAAATAGAAGGAAAAGTTGTTGTAGAAATTACTGTTGATAAATATGGTAATGTAACCAGTGCAGTTCCTGGAGTAAAAGGAAGTACTACCTTAGATGCGAAATTATTATCTGCTGCAAAAAAAGCTGCATTAAAAGCTAAATTTGATAAAAAGCCTGATGCTCCTGCATATCAAAAAGGAACAATCACGTATTTCTTCAGACTACAATAGATTTTATTAAATCGAATAAACCAAGTAGTTTTATAGCTGATACTGAAACTGCTATAAGTAGAATATATCGAACAAACTTTGGCCCCCAGCTTACTGTTGCTTTTGCTCCTACAAAAGCTCCGAGCATATTTCCAACTGCCAAAATTAATCCCAATTTATAATCAACCTGATTATTTATCATAAAAATAACCAGCGCTATTGGAGTATAAAGTAAAATTATAAATACCTTAAGTGCATTTGCTCTTACTAAATCAAGACCAGCACCTAACACTAAGCCTGCTAATAAAAAGAACCCCACTCCTGCCTGTATAAAACCTCCATACATTCCTATAAAGAAAAATATGATCAGCTGAAATACTCCTGGTTTAGCATTTACCTCTCCAGCTTTACCTTTGATCCATTTATCAGGCTTATAAATTATAATAAATAGCATAAAGACCAGCATACCACCGATGGTTTTTGTCATAATCTCTTCATTCAGATTAATCGCAATCAGAGCTCCAATAAATGAACCTATAACCGCTGGAACTCCTAACCACAAACCATGCTTAAAATCGAGAACTTTTTGTTTTTTAAAACTTGCTACTGCAACAACATTTTGCAATAGAATAGCAATGCGGTTTGTTCCATTAGCAACATTTGCAGGTAAACCTAAAAACATTAATAAAGGTAGAGTTAATAAAGAACCACTACCTGCTAAAGTGTTAATAAAACCAGCTATAAACCCAACTCCAATAACAGCTAATATAATATACCATTCCATGTATTTGCATTTAAGTTTATGTAAATATAAAAGTAAAATTCAGGATAAAAAAAAGAGCTGTTATAACTAACAGCTCTTTTAATAATTAGGTTTTATATTAATAAACAAACAATGGATATTTACTCATCATTTCTTTTATTTCATTTCCAACTTTATTTATAACAGCCTCATCTTCAACATTACTAATAACCTGATCAACAAAATCAACTACTTTAGCAATCTTATCATCTGTTAGTCCACGTGTTGTAATTGCAGATGTTCCTACTCTAATACCTGAAGTTTGGAATGGTGAACGTGAATCGAATGGTACCATATTTTTGTTAATTGTAATATGTGCTTTTACCAATGTGTTCTCCACTACTTTACCTGTTATCTCAGGGAATTTTGTTCTTAGGTCGATTAGCATAGAATGATTATCCGTACCACCTGAAATCACTTTATATCCCTTTTTAATAAATTCTTCAGCCATAACAGAAGCATTCTTTTTAACCTGCGCTTGATATACTTTAAACTCAGGTGCTAAAGCCTCGCGAAAAGAAACTGCTTTTGCAGCAATTACATGTTCCAGTGGTCCACCCTGTGATCCTGGGAAAACTCCAGAATCAAATAAAGATGACATTTTTCTGATAACACCTTTTGGAGTTGTTTTACCAAATGGATTTTCAAAATCTTTTCCCATTAATATAATTCCACCTCTTGGTCCACGTAATGTTTTATGAGTAGTTGAAGTTACTACATGTGCATATTCTAATGGATTACTCAATAATCCAGCAGCAATTAATCCTGCAGGATGCGCCATATCAATCATTAAAATTGCTCCAACTTTATCAGCAATTTCTCTCATTCGTTTATAATCCCACTCACGTGAATAAGCTGAAGCTCCACCAACTATCATTTTTGGTTTTTCTTTTAAAGCAACCTCTTCCATCATATCATAGTCAACCATTCCGGTTTCTTCTTTTACACCATACGAAACGGCGCGATATAAAATACCAGACAAGTTTACAGGTGATCCATGTGACAAGTGACCTCCATGCGCTAAATCAAGACCCATGAATGTATCACCAGGATTTAAAATTGTCATAAATACTGCAGCATTTGCCTGTGCTCCTGAGTGTGGTTGAACATTTACCCATTCTGCATTATACAATTGCTTTAATCTTTCCCTAGCAAGATCTTCTGATTGATCAACAACTTCGCAACCACCATAATATCTTTTTCCTGGATAACCTTCTGCATATTTATTTGTCATTACAGAACCCATTGCTTCCAACACCTGCTCACTCACAAAGTTTTCCGATGCAATTAACTCTATACCATTTATTTGACGTTCTTTTTCTTTTTGAATTAAATCAAATATTTGTGTATCTCTATTCATGATTATAAATTTTAATATATTTCAAAATAATTTTCCAAAATTAGAGAATTATACAATGAATAAAAAATTATTTTTAAATTGATTACTTAATAAAAAAGGAAGGTATTTTTAATTCCTAAGAACTAAATATTGCTCTATCACTTTAACAATTTTATTAATGTCGAAAGGTTTAGCAATAAACTCATCGCAACCTGAGCTAAAACAATCTATAACACCTTGCGTATGTGCATATGCAGTTACTGCAATAACAGGGACTGAAGGATTGATTTCTTTAATTTCGCGTGTTGCATCATATCCATTTATCTTTGGTAAACGAATATCCATTAGAACTAAATTATAAGCTTTTTTATCGTTAATAAAAATATCAATTGCTTCTTCACCATTATAAACTCTACCAAGATTTATTGGATAAGCAGATAAAATTTCATGTAAAAGTAAATAACTCACATCGTCGTCCTCAACTACGAGAACTTTGAAATTATGATTCACATCATTTACTTGACTATTTTCAACTACCGATTTGTATAAATTCATTCCCCAATGTAAAAAGACAATCAATTTTAGTAAGAACTATTCTAATTTCCAATTATTTAACAAGATATTTTTTTGACGAATATTAACATTTTATTAACAAACGGCTACTTTTCGGTGATGAACAACGAATGTCATAACTCAAATAATCATATTAGTTTATAAATAGTTAATTAATTTCTAAGTTTATAAAATCGTATGACAAACTTTTTTTATATATTTAGATTTGAATTATTAACTCTAAAATTATTATCATGGAAGAACAAAATGTTCAAACAAACCAAAGACCTCCATTTTTAACGGTATTATGTATTTTAACTTTTATTGGAAGCGGTCTGGGAATTTTATTTAGTTTATTAGGCATTTTTGGAATTGGAGCTATGAATAGTTTCTTATCGAATTATGCAGGAGCTGGCGCAGCAGATGCCGGAATTTTAAAACCAATATTAACCTTAGTTTTCAGTGCGGCTTCAATATATGGAGCAGTTATGATGTGGGGTCTTAAAAAAATGGGGTTTTATATTTATGTTGGTGCACAAATTCTAATGCTCGTATTTGGCTTTGGCTGGTTAGCATTAATCTTTACTGCATTATTTATAGTTCTGTATTATTTGAATTTAAAACACTTACAATAATATTATAACTATATAAAATTAAAGCCGCTTTAAAGAGCGGCTTTTTATTTTAATGTCCATGATGATCATGATGTTCACAAGATTCTCCTGAATCTTTCAACTCTCCTTTTAAATAATTTTCAGTCACTTCTTGTACATTTCCTGCACAACCTCTTAATACATCTATTCCAAAAGCATTTAATTTACTCATTGCTCCTGCTCCCATATTCCCGGCTAAAAGCAATTTAACACCTTTTTGCTGAAGAATTCCTGCAATATTTGACTTACATCCACAACCCTGTGGTGACTCAATAACTTCTTTTTCTATTACATTTTTATTATCGTCAACTGAAAAAATGGTATAATACTCACAATGCCCAAAATGTTCATCAACACTATTATTCCTTGTTGGTACTGCTATTTTCATTTCTTAATTATTTTAATTATTAAAACTGGTGCAAAGCTAATTTATTCATCTGAAATTTCAAGTAAAAGATTTCGGTAAGCAGAAAATAATTTTGATTTTGATACCATTCCAATATACTTCGCATTGTCAATAACAGGCAAATTCCATGCTCCCGTAGTTTCAAATTTTTCAATTACGTCTTTCATTGTATCTCTAAATCCAATATATGAAGGTGGTAAAATCATTAAATTATTAACCATTGTAGATTCATACATTTCTTTATCAAACATTATTTCACGAATATCATCCATTAAAATCAATCCATTTAATATTCCATCGTCATCGATAACCGGAAAAATATTTCGTTTCGATTTTGAGATATTCTTTACCAAATCTCCCAAATTAGAATCAACATGAACGGTTGTAAAATCATTCTCAATAACTGAATGTAACTTCATAAAATTAAGTACAGCTTTGTCTTTATGATGTGTAATTAGTTCTCCTCTTTTTGCTAACTGAATAGTGAAAATTGAGTTTGGCTCCACAATTTTGACAGTAACAAAAACAATTGTAGCTGTACGCATTAAAGGAACAATTAGCTCGTAGC